>DASZXJ010000162.1:0-3223 GCA_035545895.1 Tepidisphaeraceae bacterium
ATTCGGCCGGATTGGTAAGACAAGCGACCGGCTTCCAGAGCGTGTTTCATCGCTTGCGCCATTTTCACGGCGTCTTTGGCGTGGGCGATGCCGGTGTTGAGCAGCACACCATCGGCGCCGAGTTCCATGGCAATGGCGACATCCGACGCCGTACCCACGCCGGCATCGACGATCACGGGGAAAGTCGGATCGCCTTCCTTCAATAATTCCAGACAGAGCGAGATATTCAAAGGATTCAAAATTCCCTGTCCCGAGCCGATGGGCGAACCCGCGGGCATGACGCTGGCAGCGCCGGCTTCTTTGATTCGCACGGCTGAGCGCGGGTCGTCGCTGGTGTAGGCCAGTACGGTGAAACCTTCCTTCACGAGTTCTCGCGTCGCTTCGATCGTGCCGACCGGATCGGGCAAGAGGGTTTTCTTATCGCCGAGCACTTCGAGTTTGACCCAGCCGGCTCCGCGATTCTTCTGCTTTTCCAGTAAATCGCGTCCCAGCAGCGCGACACGGATTGCGTCATCGGCTGTGAAACAACCGGCTGTGTTGGGAAGAATTGTGTATTTGTTCAGGTCAATAAATTCCAGAAGGGATCGCCCTTCCTTGTCGAGCAGTCGCTCGCGGCGCACCGCAACGGTGACGACCTGACAGCCCGATGCCGCCAACGCCTGCTGCATGATTTCGTAGGTCTGGTATTTGCCGGTTCCCACGAACAGGCGGTTGGTCATTTCGAAGTTCTTAATGCGGAAGAGGTCCATGGGATGAATTTTAGTCGAAATGTTCCATGCAGACGATGCATTTCATTGGAATCGGCAAACTCAATTTAACCCTCGATATTCAGTCAACTCTTTATGTTGGCTTGGTTATTTGCGGCATCAATATAGCAATTTCTTTGGCCTTAGCCGGGGATACTTCAATGAAAATATGGTAGCCGGAATCGAACGATATAAAAAATGGAGTTCGAACATCAGGCGCAATGGGCGAAAACTTTCCTCGCGCGATCTCAAATCCCCAGCGTTGAATCTGAGATGGAGAAAAGCGGCGCCTGCTCAAAATAGAAAGAGACCGAATTTCCTTGCCGATTCGCAATCCATACGTCGGAATGCAAGCCACCAAACCCGTGAGCAAAATCGAGCCTACGCCAATGATCCATACCCATTGTTCAGAGATAGGGTTTTTAGACCTATATCGATCTCCCAGCACAGCAATAAACGCAATCGTTCCAAGGATCAAAACGGTTCCGGGAGCGGTAAACGCTTGATTCAAGTTCCAGACGACCGTCGAGTCGAGCTGTGCATTTAGATTCGCTTGATCCGGGATTAGCGAGCCGATGAGTGCTCCCGCCAAACCACCAGCGAGAGAGGCAGCTATTCCGAATGAAATCCAGGAACTGGTCAAATGAGTCAGTTCCAGCATGTAAGCGATGATCCAAGCGAGCGCAATTCCAGCCAAAGCGCCGATGCTTGCATGTCGAAGTGACCCTTGTTGAATCGTGCTAGCAATGAATTCCGCGAACAACCGGATAATGCCACGCATATTTTAACCCCCGCCGACAAATGTGACGATCTCGACTGTATCGCCAGTTTTCAACACAGTGTCGTATTTTTCACTCCGCACCAGCCGCCGATTCAGTTCAATCGCCACCTTGTCGGGAGTGAGCTTGAATTGTTCGATCAAGGCCAGCAACGTGGTCTGCTCGTTGACTTCGCGCGGTTGTCCATTGACGGTGATGGTCATGTTGAGCGAAGTATACCGTTATCGGGGGCCACGTAATCCAACCCATGTGTAAATGATCACGGTCGCGACTAGCGCCAGTGTGATTCCCACCCAGGCTTGCAATCGTTGGTTGACCATTTCAATGGGCAGCGGGCGCGGCTCTTTGCGCATTTGCCACAAAACGATGATTCCCAGAAACAGTGTGATGGTGATGCCATAGATGGGGACAGGCAGGAATTTGTCAGCCAGCGAATAAGGGCGGAGGTGTTCCAGCTCTTCCTTGTTTTGAACACTGCCGGGCAGGAATATTTCGACGATGCTCGCGATGAGCATCAGCAGTCCGCACCAGGCGGCAAGCAGCGCCACCCAGGCGGGCGCTGAAGTGGGTTTGGGCTCATCGGGAGGCGGGCGAAGGGGTAAATCGTCGTTTTTGAGCACAAATCGAGCGTAGGATTATCGGTCGTTATCCGCAAGTATTCGCGGTTTTGCGGGGTTTATTGCCGACAAATGAGTCGTTGGCCGATAGAATACCGCCGCCGAGGTTCACACCATGAAAACGCATCGTTGGCTGCTATCCCTGCTGATTCTGCCGAGTCTGGCTGCTGCGCCCGCCACCGGGCCGGCGACTGCACTGGTCGGGCCGAAATTCGAAAGCCAGGCCGCTGGAATCACGCTTCGCCCACCACTTGGCGGCAAAACCGTGCGCGGCCCCGTCGGCAGCAGCGAAATTGTTCGATTCGTCAACGATGACAAAAAATGGATCCTCAAGGTCAGCCGCGTTTTACTTGAAGCCGGCAAACCCCTGCCCCTGAGCGTCTGGAAAGACCAGGCCGGAGTCGAACGTCCCGGCATGTTTGAACTAACCATCGAACAATTCAAAAGCGATGCCCCCGGCGCGCAGATGCTCCGTCAGGAAATCACCAAGCTTGGCAACCATTCAATGGGACAGATGGCGGCCAAGTATGACTTTGGTCTGGAGACCAATCTCACCCAGGAAGCCGTCATTCGTACAAGCGATTTGCAGTATTACGTGTTGGGCATGACCTCTCCCGCGCCGCGCAAGGGAGATATCACCCAGGACCCCAATGTGCAGCAGGCCGTCGAAACGTTTTCGCAGGTCATCGACTCGGTCGAGATTCTCGATCAAACCGCTGCCAAGGACGATCGCGATATCCGGCTGCTCCGCACGCGCCTGCTCTACGCGAATCTGACCGAAGCCAAGCTGCGCCAACTCGTGCAAGGCGAGCAGTGGCTGCGCATCATGCGAGACAACAAGGACGTCGGCTACAGCTACATCGTTCAGGACATTGCCCGCGACCTGCCCCGCAAAGGGGGCAAACCGGAACCGGCAAGCAGCCCTGAAGGATTGCGCATCGGCGTTCGATCGCGAATGCTTCCGCAGGCTGGCGTGCAGGTCGATTCTGAATGCTGGTATTTCACCACCTTTGACCGGAAATACGAGGCTTTTTCAACGCTGGCTTATACGGAAGATCCCAAGTCCGGCAAGACCACCAGC
>DASZXJ010000163.1:0-8460 GCA_035545895.1 Tepidisphaeraceae bacterium
TGACAAGGTGACAAGGTGAGGGGGTGACAAGGTGAAAAAACTCCTGAGCTGCTATTATTTCGCCATATCTTGTCATTTGTTTTCCCTTTTCTGCACCTCAAGCCGACTGCTGTTATGATCTCCGCCAATGTCCGAACACCACGCTCCGATTGCAGAGGTCACTCGCCTGCATGAGGACGAGCATCGCAAGCAGAACTGGAAGCGCTGGGGGCCATACCTTTCCGAGCGGCAGTGGGCGACCGTGCGCGAGGACTACTCCGCCGATGGAAACGTGTGGGATTATTTTCCGCACGATCACGCGCGCAGCCGGGCATATCGGTGGGGGGAAGATGGCCTGCTCGGGTTCACCGACCGCGAATGCCGGCTCTGCTTTGCGCTGGCGATGTGGAACGGCAAGGACCCGATTCTCAAAGAACGTCTTTTCGGCCTGACCGGCCCGGAAGGAAACCACGGCGAAGACGTCAAGGAATGCTATTACTACCTCGACAGCACGCCCACGCATTCCTATTGCAAGGCATTGTACAAATATCCACAGACCGAATTTCCATACGACAAACTTGTTCAGGAATCCTGGCGGCGGGGACGTCGCCAGGGAGAATTCGAAATTACCGATACCGGCATATTCGATGAAAACCGCTATTTCGACGTTTTTGCCGAGTACGCCAAAAGTTCTCCAAACAACATCCTCATCAGGCTGACCGTCGTCAATCGTGGTCCCGAGCAGGCCTCGCTGCATTTCATTCCAACGGTCTGGTATCGCAACTGCTGGTCATGGGGATGCACGCACGAAGGCTGCGAACTCAAGCCTCAGATTCGTCAGGAAGGTCCAACTTCACTGCGCATGTCACACGTCAGCCTGGGTCAATGGGGCATGGAAGTCGAGCATCGCCGCGGTGGTCCGTTGCCGCAGTTCTTATTTACGGACAACGAAACCAACGGCGCGCGGCTGTGGGGTGTGCAGGATCAGAAAGGATACGTGAAAGATGCGTTTCACGAGTATCTGATCGGAAAAAATGAATCCGCCATCAATCCGCGGAATATCGGAACCAAAGCCGGGGCGCTCTATCAGTTGGAAATTCCGCCCGGCAAGTCGGTGACGATCCGCATGCGCCTGTTTGCCGAGGAAGAAGCGGTTGCGCATCCCTTCGGTTCGGAATTTGAAGAGATGTTCGCCACACGCATTCGCGAAGCCGATGAATATTTCGAGCACATTCTTCCCGACAAGATTTCGAAACAGGAGCAGGACATTTCGCGTCAGGCCTATGCGGGCCTGCTTTGGAGCAAGCAGTTTTATCATTACATCGTCGGCGATTGGTTGAATGGCGATCCATCTCAGCCGCCGCCTCCGGCAGCGCGCAAAAACGGGCGCAATTGTGACTGGGGACATCTGTACAATCGTGACGTCATTTCCATGCCCGACAAATGGGAATATCCGTGGTATGCCGCGTGGGATCTGGCGTTTCATATGCTGCCGTTCGCCAAGGTCGATCCCGATTTTGCCAAGGGCCAGCTCATTCTGTTTCTGCGCGAATGGTACATGCACCCCAATGGCCAGTTGCCGGCGTACGAGTTTGCGATGGGCGACGTCAATCCGCCCGTTCATGCGTGGGCGTGCTGGCGCGTTTACAAAATGACCGGCCAGCGCGGACATCGCGATTTCCTCTTCTTGTCCCGCACGTTTCAGAAACTGCTGATGAATTTCACCTGGTGGGTGAACCGCAAGGACGTGACCGGCAAACACGTCTTCGCCGGCGGGTTTCTCGGACTCGACAACATCGGTCTGTTTGACCGGTCCAAGCCGCTGCCGATGGGCGGTTTTCTTGAACAGGCGGATGGCACGGCGTGGATGGCGTTCTTCTGCACCACCATGCTTTCCATGGCGCTCGAACTGGCGGCGCACGATCCATCCTACGAAGACGTGGCCAGCAAATTCTTCGAACATTTCGTCGCGATCACCGACGCGATCAACACGCTCGGCGGCACGGGTTTGTGGGACGACATCGATGGGTTTTATTACGATCTGCTGCAAGTGGACGGCGTGAGCACGCCGCTGCGCATCCGCTCGATGGTCGGAATTATTCCGTTGTTTGCCGTCGAAGTGCTTGAGCGCGACATCATCAGCAAGTTGCCGGGCTTTAGTAAACGCATGAAATGGTTTCTGGACAATCGCAAGGACCTGGGACGATTCATCACCTACATGGAAGGCGGCAATGGCGGGCACGGCGGCAACTATCTGCTGGCCATCCCTTCTCGCAAGAAACTTCGACGCGTCCTGCAATATGTGCTGGATGAGAGTGAATTTCTTTCGCCGCACGGAATTCGATCGCTTTCCAAAATCCACGAAACGCGACCCTATCTGTTCAATGCCAATGGCCAGCAGCTTCAGGTGAAATATGTGCCCGGAGATTCCGATACCAATCTCTTCGGCGGCAATTCCAACTGGCGCGGGCCGATCTGGTTTCCGGTCAATTACCTGTTGATCGAAGCGTTGGAACGCTATCACCATTACTACGGCGACGAGTTCACCGTCGAATGTCCGACCGGATCGGGACGCAAGCTGAATCTGAAGCAGGTTGCACGCGAAATCGAAGCGCGGCTGTTAAAACTCTTCGTCCCCGACGAAACCGGTCGCAGGCCCTGTCATGGCGATGAAAAACGTTACGCCGAAGACCCCAACTGGCGGGATTTGGTCCTTTTCCACGAGTTCTTTCACGGGGACAACGGCAAGGGCCTTGGAGCCTCCCATCAAACCGGCTGGACGGCGCTGGTCACTCGATGCCTTGAAGGATTGGCCCAGCAGCGCAAATGATCGTCACTTGCTGAGCAGCACCCGCTCGACAAACCCCGTATCCACTTCCGCGTGCTGGAAGTTCTTGTTATCCATGATTTGAAGCTGCAGCGGAATCGTCGATTTGATCGGCGCAATATGAAATTCGCTCAGTGCCCGTTTCATGACGGCGATGGCTTCTTCGCGCGTGCGGCGATGGACGATCAGCTTGCCGATCATGCTGTCGTAATTCGGCGGGATGCGATAACCCGCATAGGCGTGTGAATCGAGCCGAACACCTCCGCCGCCGGGCGGACGGAATTCCTGAATCAGTCCCGGTGAAGGGGCAAAATTCCGCGCTGGATCTTCCGCATTGATTCGGCACTCGATCGCGTGGCCGACCTGCGGAACATCCTTCTGCTTAAAGCTCAACGGCTCGCCTGAGGCAATTCGAATCTGCTGCTTGATCAGGTCCAGCCCGGTCACCTGCTCGGTAACCGGGTGTTCAACCTGGATTCGCGCGTTCACTTCAAGCAAATAATAATTCTGATTCGCATCGACAAGGAACTCGACGGTGCCTGCATTGGAATAGTCGGCGGCTTTGATCAGCCTCACGGCCGCGGCGCACATTTCCTCACGAACCGACGGCTTGAGGAACGGGCAGGGGGATTCCTCGACCAGCTTCTGGTGTCGTCGCTGCATGGAGCAGTCTCGCTCCCACAGGTGGACGGCGTTTCCGTGCAGATCGGCGAGAATCTGCACTTCAACATGCCGTCCAAGCTCGACATATTTTTCGATGTAGACGGTGGAGTCCTTGAACGCGTTTTCCGCTTCTGCCTGCGCCTGTTTTAATCCCGCGCGAAGGGAAACATCGTTGTGCGCGACGCGCATTCCGCGACCGCCGCCTCCCGCGGCCGCTTTGATGATGACCGGATATCCAATCTGCCCGGCCACCTTGAGCGCAACCTTTTCGTCAGCCACTGCGCCGTCCGAGCCTGGCACCGTCGGCACCTTGGCGCGCCTGGCGAGCTTCTTGCATTCAACCTTGTCACCGACCGAAGCCATCGCCTTGACCGATGGGCCGATGAATTCGATCTTGCAAATGCGGCAGACTTCCGCGAAATGGTCGTTTTCCGCCAGAAACCCGTACCCGGGATGAATCGCCTGCACATCGGCAATCTCAGCCGCGGAAATGATCCTCGGGATATTCAGATACGATTCGGCTGGCGGCGCGTCGCCGATGCAAATCGCCTGGTCCGCCAGTTTCAGATAAGCCGCGTCCTTGTCAGCGGTGGAGTAAACGACGGCCGTCTGCACGCCCATCTCGCGACACGCGCGAATAATCCGCAGTGCAATTTCGCCCCGGTTGGCTATGAGAATCTTGGAAAACATTGAGTAGTTGCCAGTTGTCAGTTATTAGTTGCCAGCGAAGGAATCATGCAATCCGCTAATGATCCGACCGACCTCTGCACACTGATCCAGCACAGGATTGGCTGATATTTCGGAAAGGTATCCGAGCCGGACTGCTATTAAAAGTTGCGTTTCAACCTCTTGTCGCGATCCATTTGAAATTCTTAAATGATGCGCGAATTCACGGCTTACACCGCGTCCTTGACCCTCTGCAATATTCGAAGGGATTGAAACTGCCGCTCGGCGCACCTGATTTGTCAGACCGTATTGCTCTTCTCGTGGAAACGATTTTGTCACCCGATAAACCTCTTCGACAATATCCATGGCTTTTTGCCAGGCAATCAGTTCGCGATAATGCAAAACCGCCATGGCAATCTCCTTCTTATTGCTGGCAACTGGTAACTGGCAACTATGCAGGCTTTACAAGAAAGAGAGCCTGGCCGAATTCCACCGTTTGGCCGTTGGTGACGAGAATCTTGGCGATCGTGCCGCGGCATTCGGCTTTGATGTTGTTGAAAACTTTCATCGCTTCGATGATGCAAACGTCGGTTTCCTCGTCCACGGTCGATCCGACCAATACAAACGGCTTGGCATCGGGGGAGGAGGCGACATAAAACGTGCCGACCATCGGGCTTTTGATGGGGGTCAGGCCGGCGGTGTCATCGACGGGTGCCGCGGGGCTGCTCGCCGCACCTGATGCAGGGGCGGGGCTGGGCGCTGCCACCGGCATGGGCGGCGCGGAATAAGTCATCTGGGGGGCCGCTGCACCGCGTTTCAAAACGACTCGCTTGTCCCCATCGCGAACCTCGACCGTATTCAGGTCGTTGGCGCTCATCAGCCGAACGATCTGTTCGAGCATCCCCACGTCCATGGGGCTTCCTTTAATCGCCGATTGGGTGCTGTCTTTGACGGGCTTCTTCTTCCCGGGGTTTTTCTTGCTCAAAATATGCCTCGTATGGTCCGGCCGGCCGAGCGACCGAAGGGGAGCAGGCTACCTGAAAAAAGGCTTGCATGTCAACGGAACGCCCCCCGACTCGTGTCCCGATAAACTCGGCAAGCTGTAGAAAACGTGGATATTATTGCGCAAACGAGGATATGTTCGACGCAGGACAATAGCCGGCAGGCAACGCCTGCCGGACCGGGGGTCGTTGACCCCCGGCTGTTGCGAGCCGTGAAAAGAAAATGGGCCGGAAGCGCTGGGGTCGAAAGCTTCCGGCCCGAAATCAGAGATTCGTTTCACTCCACAACTATTCCAGATACCCCAGCGTAACGAGGACGGCTTCCTGCCTGGCGGTCAGCAGGTCCTTGAGATCCTTCTGAGCCGCTGCCAGGTCAGCGCGGGCTTTTTCGCGAGCGCTGCGAAGAGCGGTCAGCTTGGCGGTGATCGTGTCGGACGATGTGTTGGTATCCTGGAGCGCGGTGCGGAGTTCGTTCATGGCGCGGGAGACAGGATTGTCAGGCAGGTTGAATCCGCCGCCCGGTCCACCTTGCCCGCCCGGACCTCCTCCACCGGGACCTCCGCCCGGGCCGCCGCGACCGCGTCCACCCCGGCCGGAATTGGCAACCTGCTGGGTGTCGATCACCTTTTGCACCTTGGGCTGAAGCGCTTTCCATTCATCGTCGGAGGCGCCAAGTTGCTGCTTGATGAAGTCCAGCATCATGGCGGGATCAAATCCGCGGCCAAACCCGCCGCCTCCGGGCCCGCCTCCGGGTCCACCGCCGCCAAATCCACCTCCACCCGCTCCGCCGCCGCCCGGCGCCGGCTGAGCCATCACCAGTGCAGGCAACACCAGCATTCCAAACAAGGCCGCAATCAGTGAGGTTGCTCGCAACATAATCTGCTCCTTTCAAGAGCTTTGCGCGACGAAGTTGGTTTCGATCCGCCCTGGCCCGCCTCACGGCGCCGCGCTCCCCCGAAGGTCTCACCGGTGGGTCACACCAGCGTTGCCAGGCTGATGCCTCAAATGATGACAAACTCTATCTGAAGATAAAATGAAGGCTGGCGAAATTTCAGATCATCCATGGCCAACAGCAAACGATCGACTTTCATGATCCAGCAGCCAGCGTTTGCGCGCCAGGCCACCCGCGAAACCGGTCAGCGCGCCATTGGCACCGACGACCCGATGGCAGGGCACGACAATGGCGATGGGATTCGAGCCATTGGCGGCCCCGACCGCGCGGCTCGCGCCGGCGCGACCCAATTGTTCCGCCAACTGCCCATACGCCATCGTTTGTCCCGCTGGAATGTTTCGCAGCGCCTTCCAAACCTCGCGCTGAAACGTCGTGCCGCTGGTTGCGATGTGCACATCCGATAGCGCATCCATGTTTCCCTCGAAATAGTCCTGCAAGGCGCGAGTGATGGGCGCTGGTGCGGGACCACGCTCAAGATCATGCGGCCCATAATGAATGTTCAGCAACCTGAACATTCGCGCCTCATGATCGGCAAAATCCAGAGCGCGAAGGACGCCCTGCTCGTCGGTGACGATCAGCAGGGTGGAAACAGGCGATTCAAATCGATCAAGTTGCAAGCGCATAATCTTTTCTCCAGCTTGATAAGGATTGCTCAATGGGTTTTTCAGCCATCCAAAGATGTAAAACCGCGTACGCGCGCCAAGGCCGCCATTGTTCGGCTCGGGCCAGAAGTTCCGCGACAGCGGGGCGTTTTCCATTGGCGGCCAGGCAGCGCTGAACTCCGACATCGCCGGCGAGGAACGCATCGGTTTCGCCGAGCGCCCGCATGGCGATGTATTGCGCGGTCCATTCGTCGATGCCCGGAAGTCCGCAAAGCCGCGAGATGGCTTCGTTGAGATCGCGGCGCGGATCAAAAAGTTTTGGATCGTCCATCGCCGCCTTTGCAAGGCCCCGGAGCGAAGCGATTCGCGATTTGGGGATTCCCAGATTCGCCATGTTGCTCGCCCTGAATTGCCTTGGCGATGGAAACGCGTGAGTCAGCGTCGGCAGCCGAGGATTTTCCGCAATTTGAGTACCGATGTTCGAAACAATACGCTCGGCGAGTTGTGTGGCAGCCTTGACTGATATCTGCTGGCCCAGGACCGCGCGCACGGCGATTTCAAATCCATCCCACCCGCCCGGCACGCGCAGGCCGGGCCGAACTGCAACCAGTCGCGCCAGCAACAGGTCGGCCGACAACGCCGAAGAGATCGCTCCCGGGTCAGCGCTCAGATCAAACATTCTGCGAATGCGCGTGATGATGACAGGCAACGCATTGAGACGGGGAAACCGCACAATCACCCGCAAGGCGGATTGCTCGGGCACATGCGCCACGCTGATCGAACCGATGACATCCTCAAATTCGATGACCCGGCTGTAATGGTTGTCAGCGACGACTTCCACGCCCGCGATCGCTCGCAATTTGAGGAAGCGAATCATTGCGTCCCAGTCGTATGGGGGCCGGTAGGGCAGCAACAGCGATATTTCAGGCGACAAAGCATGGGCATCAACGGTGCGCCGCCGCAGTTCGCTCGGTGGGCGATGATAAAGCTGCTGAAACGTCTCGTTGAATCGCCGCACGCTTCCAAATCCACTGGCGAGCGCGACGTCGATCATCGAAAGGTTCGTTTGATGAATCAGTTGCTTGGCCAATAGAACCCGGCGGGTTTGCGCAACCGTTACCGGTGCGGCTCCCACGTGTTGTCGAAAAAGCCGGCGAAGCTGGCGCTCGCCGATCTCCAGTCGATCAGCCAGCGATGCAACATCGTCACTGTCCAAAGCGCCGCCTTCGATCAATTTCAATGCGCGCGATACGGTCGCGGAGGTGCCGCGCCACGCATCCAGGTCGGGCGAACTTTCCGGCCGACAGCGCAGGCACGGCCGGAATCCCGCCTCCTGCGCCGCAGAAGCCGTGCTCACAAACAGGCAATTCTCCAGTTTGGGCGGCCGAGCCGGACAGATCGGCCGGCAATAAATTCCCGTCGTCTTCACGCACGTAAAAAATCGCCCGTCATATCGCGCATCGCGTGCCAGCACCGCTCGGTAACAAACTGACGGAACAGGATTCATGCTGTCACTATAGGAAAACGAATCAACAGAGTCTGGCGGTTTTCGGACATCAATGAAAATGAGTTTTTACGATATGTTGAGAGTTGGATTTGGCACCGGCCCAGTCTGTCACGTCCCACCATTGCGGAAACGAACAGATGCGCGAAAATTCAGCGCATTTCATCGACCAATCCGCTTGTCCGATTCGTCATATGGCGCGCACTTTTGTGCAGTTTCATGGAGCCTACAGACAAGAATTTGATCCACAGATTTCACAGATGACA
>DASZXJ010000164.1:0-23570 GCA_035545895.1 Tepidisphaeraceae bacterium
TTCGTCGTTCAGATTTCGTCATTGATTCGTCATTCTGATTTTGGTCATTCGTCATTCAGGTTATGGTCATTCGTCATTGGGACTTTGTTGGTCATTGGGACTTGGCCATTGACCGTTTAATCCCCATTTCCCTGCCAACCCCCGCCCGCCTTCGCTGGGCGAACGATGCGGTCTCCCACCGTACCCTCCTACGGGTAAACTCGCTGCATTCGCCTGCATTGCGGCTGGCAGCGCAGCCACGGATCAGGGGATTTGGAGTTTTTGCTGTCGCGGAAATCAACCTGTAGAGGTGACTTAGACGAACTCCGCGCCGATGGTGTACGTGCCGCCCTGGCCGGGCTGGCAGTGCACAATCTTGACGGGACGCGCCAGTTCGAGTGGGCCTCGGCCAATGCGGATTTTCATGGTCGAGCCGGTCTTGAATTCCTCGGCCGACTCAAACCCCACGCCGTGCCGGGACACATCACGCACTCGAACCTCCCAGGGGTCGAGTGCACTTTGATCGTCGGCAATGACCCAGCCGGGCGTTTGGCCCGCCAGTCGGGTTCGCTTTCGCTTTTCGGAGGAAACCATGGATGAGGATTTACTGCTGGGTGTCATGCTCCGTATTGATCGGCTAACGGGCGCTTGGAACCATTGAGCTTTTACGCTCATGAAACTTATCCGGACCCGGCATTCAATTGCGGATTTTGGAATGCGGATTTCGGATTATGCATGAGGCCAGCCAGACCAATATTCCACATTCCGAAATCCACATTCCGAAATCGTTCGTTATACTTGGACCGTGGCCACACGAACCTGCAAATCGTTTCGCGTGCTGGTGGGCATGGAAATCCATGTTGAACTGGCGACTCAATCCAAAATGTTCACCGGCGCGCCCAATGGGGCTGCCAATTTTGGCGCGGAACCCAATTCGCTGGTCGATGCGCAAGTTCTCGGATTGCCCGGCACCTTGCCGGTCATGAACAAGCTGGCGGTGGAATATTCGATCATGGTGGGCCTGGCGCTGGGGTGCAAAATCGCCCGGTTTACCAAGTGGGACCGCAAAAGTTATTATTATCCCGATCTGCCGAAGAATTATCAGATCAGCCAGTATGACCTGCCCCTTTGTTATGAAGGAGCCTACGATCTGAAAGATGAATCAGGGCAGATAAAGAAAATCCGTATTCGTCGCGCCCACCTGGAAGAAGATGCCGGCAAGCTGATGCACGATGCGCCGGGTGGATTTCCGATAGATCACAGCATTGTGGACCTCAACCGCGCGGGTACACCATTACTAGAGATTGTGACCGAGCCGGATTTCAACACCGCAAAACAAGTCGCGACGTTTGGACAGGAATTGCAAAAGCTTGTGCAGTTTCTGGGGGTTTCCCAAGGCCAGATGCAGATGGGCCATATGCGCTTTGAGCCCAATATTAACGTGCATATTACCGATGCAGATGGACAGGTTCATAAGACGGCCATTACTGAGATTAAGAATCTCAACAGTTTTTCGGTGCTCGAGCGCGCGACGGATTATGAAATTCACCGCCAGATTCGCGAATGGGAGGAAACCGGCTCGCTGGGACGCAAATCCACTCGCGGCTGGGATGAAGCCGGCCAATCGACGTTCCTCCAGCGCGAAAAGGAGGAAGCCAATGATTATCGCTACTTCCCCGATCCGGATCTGATGCCGGTGGAAGTCAGCGACGCGTGGCTGAGCGAACTAAAGTCACGGATCGGCGAATCCCCGGCCACTCGACGCCAGCGATATGATCAGGCGCTGGGGCTCTCCCCCGCCGACGCGGGCATACTCGCGGGCGACCGCGGAACCGGAGATTTCTTTGAGAAGATGATCCGCGCCGGCGCTTCGCCCAAGCGGGCATGCAATTTGGTCATCAACGTCTTGGGCACCATCGCCAACGAGGTCGGCAAGCGAGTGAGCGATATCGGAATTGATGCGACGAAGGTCGCCAAGGTGGCGGGCATGATGGATGCGAACCAGATCGCAGCCGCCAGCGCCCTGCCTCTGTTGCGCGAGCTGGCAAACACGCCCGCCGAGGTCGAAGCAACTGCCCAAAAGCTGGGCCTGTTGCAATCCAACGACACGAGTGCCGTCGATGCCGCGATCAATGCCCTGCTCGCAACAAACCCCAAGCCAGTCGAAGATTATAAAGGCGGCAAACAAGCGGCTTTGGGTTCGCTCGTCGGAATGATCATGAAATCGACCAAGGGGCTGAATCCGAAGATTGTGCAGGAACGGTTGAAGCAAAGACTTTCAACTTAGATGAAAAACGAATCGAAGCGAGTTTTGAATTACTCTTCACCACGACAACGTCTTGGAGAAGATGCTCGGTGGGGTATCGTTTCGATCGCATTATCCTTGACCGCTCCGCTCGCGTTGTTTCTTGGAAATGTATGGGGAATTAACGCCGCATTAGCAACTTGGACAATCGGATTTTTCGTCGGTTGTCTAGGCCTTTGGGAAAAAAGACGCGCAAAAAGATTGGCGATTACGGGCCTTTTAATGAATATTGTTGTGGCTGTTATTACGGCCATCGTATCCTACGTTTATGCGATGGCACAATTGGGTGCGGGATTCGCCGGTGCCCATTAGATTGTCGGTCGATAAAACTTGGGCGATTACTGTCCTTCCACGCCATTGTGCGTAAACTGAAAATGTGCCACCCGTGCAAAACATTCCAACGCGTCTTCACCTGAAAAAAGATCAGCAACTTGAAGTTGACTGGCCGGATGGGTTGAAGTCTGTTTATTCCATCAGCTATCTGCGTTCGCTTTGCCCGTGTGCGCATTGCCGGATGGTTCGGGAGGGGTCTGATCCGCATGACATTTCGCCGGTCGAGAAGAAAAAGCCGCTGCTCACCATTTTGCCCGGCAATTACAGCGGCGCGATTACGGTGAAAAGTGCGGAAATGGTGGGGAAATACGCGGTCAAGCTCGTCTTTTCCGACGATCACGATTCGGGGATTTTTTCGTTCGAGTATCTGCGCGAGATCGCGCAGAAGAAATGATCAGCCATTGAGCGCCTGCGACAATCGGCGCACCTCGTGAAGCGCGATTCCGCCGAGTTTTGGAATGCGTCCTCCGACGTGCGGGATAATGGCATGGCCGACGCCCAGCCGGGCGGCTTCACGCAGGCGCAATTCCAGTTGCGGCACCGAGCGAATTTCACCGCCCAGACCCAGTTCGCCCAGCGCAAAAGTACCTGGCGCAAATGGGCGATTGGTATGAGCGCTGGCGATGGCGAGCGCAACGGCCAGATCGATCGCCGGCTCGATCACTTTCACCCCGCCGGCCACGTTGACGAAAACATCGTCGGCAGCCAGTCGAAGCTCGGCCCGTTTTTCGAGGACGGCGATGATCATGCCCACGCGGTCGCTGCTCACGCCGCTTACCTTTCGCCTGGCAGCGCCAATGACGCTCGATGCGGTCAGCGCCTGCACTTCTACAAGCAAAACTCGGCTGCCCTGAACGGCCGCGGTCAGGATCGACCCGCTGGGCGGCCCGCCCGGGCCGTATTGTTCGACAAATAGATTCCCCGGGTCCGCCACTTCGCGCAAACCTTCGCCGGTCATTTCAAACAGACCGAGTTCATGGGTCGATCCGAATCGATTTTTCACACAACGGACAACGCGATGAGCGTGAAACCGGTCGCCTTCAAAATAGACGACCGTATCAACAATGTGTTCGATGATCTTTGGCCCGGCCAACGTCCCCGCCTTGGTCACATGCCCGACAAATATCACAGCCGTGCCACTGGTCTTGGCGAGATACACCAAGTCCATGCAGCAATCGCGAAGCTGTGTCACCGAACCCGGCGCAGCCGGCAGCTCGGGTTTGTAGATCATCTGAATCGAATCGATCACCACGACAGCCGGCTGATGCTTGTGAATCTGTCCGATGATGCGCTCGACATTGGTCTCGGCAAGAATCAGCAAATTATCTGAATCGATCCCCAGTCGCGCAGCCCGAAGTTTGGTCTGCCGTGCAGATTCTTCGCTCGTCACGTAAAGAACAGGGGCAAGTGGCGAGAGGAAAGGGGCAAGAGAAGAGTCAGGATTTTTGTTTGCTTTTCTTTCACTCGCCCCTTGCCGCTTGCCCCTTGCTCCTGTATTCGCCAGTTCATTCGCAACCTGCAATAACAATGTAGACTTTCCAATCCCCGGCTCTCCGCCGACCAGAACCGCGCTGCCGGGCACGATTCCGCCGCCGAGAATTCGGTCAAATTCGCCGATGCCGGTAGGTTGTCGGGGCGCATCCTCCGATTCGATTTCATCGAGCGTCAGGGCTTCGGCGCCGTGGGTTAAATCGGAAGTTGCGAGCCCCGGCCCTGAAGGGCCGGGCTTTCTCGCGTCCGGGGTTGGAGTTTTGTATTCTTGGAGAGCGTCCCACGTGCCGCAGTCGGGACATTTTCCGAACCATTTCGGATGAACGCTGCCGCAGTTGTTGCAGAGAAATTGAGTCTTGTTCTTGGCCATGAAGGCGAAGTTCCTCAAATTCGACTATACCTAACAGATTCCGAAAATAAAGTCCTTCTCTTGCTGGAGATTCCCCGCACCCATACATTGGGTGTTCCGGGATGAAAAAGAAAGTGAAGAGGATGTTCCATGAAAATTCTGGTAGCTGACAAACTTGCTGAAGAAGGCCTCGAACTGCTCAAGCAAAGCGGCGTGAGCTTTGACGTTAAGGTCGGACTAAAGGAAGACGAACTGACCGCCGAGGTCGGGAAATATGACGCATTGATCGTCCGATCCGGCGCGAAAGTGACCGCGAAAGTATTGACCAATCCTGGCTCCCTGAAAGCCATCGCGCGGGCCGGGGTGGGCGTGGACAACATCGACCTTGAGGCCGCCACCACAAAAGGCATTTTAGTCCTGAATACCGCGGAGGCTTCGACCCTTTCCACGGCAGAACATGCGCTAGCGCTGATGTTGTCTCTGGCGAGAAAGATCCCGCAAGCGCACGGCAGCCTCAAGTCCGGCCAACTGGAATGGAAAAAGCGAAGTGCCTATCAAGGCACGCAGTTGGCGGGCAAGACGTTGGGCGTGGTCGGTCTGGGACGCATCGGTCGCACCGTCGCATCGCGGGCGGTCGCGATGGACATGACGGTCCTGGGTTTCGATCCTTATTTCTCCGCCCCCACCGCGCTGGATGGCAAGGTCAAAATCGTTCGCGATTTCGATGAATTCCTTTCCCAGCTTGATGTCATCACTTTTCACGTGCCCGGCGGCGAAGGAACCAAGCATCTGCTCAATCGCGATCGGCTTTTCGGCAAGTGCAAACCCAATCTGCTGGTCGTGAACGATGCGCGCGGCGAAGTGCTGGATGAAATCGCACTCGCGGATGCGATCAAGGAAAAGAAGATCGCCGGCGCAGCGATCGACGTTTATGCCACCGAACCACCTGCCAAGGATCATCCGCTGTTTGGTTTGGAAAACGTGGTGCTCACGCCACACCTGGGCGCCAGCACCGATGAAGCTCAGACGGCGGTATCCGTCGAAGCCTGCAAGGCGATTCTTGCATATCTGAATAGCGGTGAGATTCGCGGTGCGGTCAACGCAGCCGGCGTGAAGCTCGACCTGCCTCCCGATGAAGCTCCATTTGCCAAACTGGCTTTGCGAATCGGCGCGCTGCTCAGCGGATATTGCGAAGGCGGATACAAGACCATCACGATCCGCGTGAGCGGTTCAAAAGCCGTCAAAAACATGAATACGCTGCTTCGCCTGGCAACGGTCGAACTGCTCAAGCCGCATCTGGGCGAAGGTTCGGTCAATGTGATCAACGTCGAGCACCTGGCGCGAAGTCGCGGCGTGGAACTGGTGCAGGTGCACGAGCCCAATCCCCCGGCCGGCCTGGTCGGCGATATCGTCGGCATCCGTGCTGACAGCGCCAACGGCGAGTCACATCGCATCCTCGGCACGGTCTATGCCGACGGCCTGCCGCGGATTCTGCGCGTCGATGATTACAACATGGACATGATCCCCGAAGGGCAAATGGTCATCCTGCAAAACAAGGACATGCCCGGCGTGATCGGCACGGTGGGCACGAGCTTTGGCGATGCGCAGGTCAACATCGCCGACATGGTCATCAGCCGCGCCTACAACCCCGACGGCAGTGCCACGGCGCTCATGGTGATCAAGACTGACAGCGCTCCGCCGGATGCGCTCTTGAATCGATTGCGTGCCCGTCCCAACATTTTGCGCGTGAAGTCGGTGAAGTTGCCGCAGCGGGATGCATGAATATGACAAGGTGACCGGGTGACTCGGTGAAAAGGTGACAAAGAATGAGGTGATATTTCACCTTGTCACCCAATTACCTTGTCACCCCGTCAATGCTGATGACTCCAACGGTCGCGTTACTTGCTCTCATTCCAGTCGCCTACCTTCTGGGTTCCATTCCCTTTGGCTTGATTGTTGGATTATCCAAAGGGATCGATCCGCGCACTGCCGGCAGCGGCAACATCGGCGCGACCAATGTCGGACGATTGCTGGGCGGAAAGTTCTTTGCGATTGTTTTCACACTCGATTTACTAAAGGGTCTGATTCCCATGCTGCTGGCAGCGGTGATCCTGCGGGGCGAGGCGCGAAACCAATCGCAATACGTGCTGTGGCTGCTCATCGGGTTTGCAACAATTCTCGGGCACATGTTCAGCCTATTTCTCAAATTCAAAGGCGGCAAAGGCGTCGCCACCACACTGGGTGTTGCGCTGGGCGTGTTTCCGTATTACACGTTGCCGGCCCTGGTCGCGGCGGCGGGGTTTGTCGCGATATTTCTTATCTCACGAATTGTCAGCATTTCATCAATTGGCGCGGTGGCTGTGTTTTTGGTCGCTTATATCACGATGGGGTTGCTGCTGAATTGGGATATTCTGGGCAGCCAGTTGCCGCTGCTGGTTTTTGCGATCTTGTTATGCATTTTGATTGTTTACCGGCATCGCAGCAACATTGCCCGCTTGCGCGCGGGGACGGAAAATCGGTTTAGTCGCTCCACTCACAAATGAACCCGGCCCGGCCTGTTTGTGTTCGCCAGGCGCCATCGGTGCCGATAACCAAATGGGAATTGCCGGCGACCGTTGCCGGTTCGCCGCCGGCCCAATTGGTGTAGAAAAATTCAGCCCCGCTTAGCCATCCCCAGCGGCCATTGGGGTCGGTTGATCCGCCTAGCCATACGACTCGGCCCTTGGCGAGCTTGATGAGCAATTCACCTTCAGCGCGAGTTTCAGCGGAAACCAAATCGCCGCCGGATTCGCGGCAGATGCGCTGGGCGGTTTCCCAATTCACCTCTGCGATGTTGGCTCGATACCAGTGGGCTGTCAGCTTGAGCGCATCCGGCGGGCGAGCCGGCTTGATGCTTTTATTCGTTGGTGGGTTCAATTCCAAAAGCCGCCGCTGCGCCAGCGCGCGATCGAGTCCGTCCAACCCATTGACCGCCCGGGCATACCAATAGCCGGCGCGACGACGGATGGCCATGTGGTAATCCGCGGGCTGCGTATCGGAAAGATCCCACCATTGCCCCGCCGTCTTCAATTGCAATGTGGCCTTATCCGCGGGCGTCTGCAAATCCTCTTTAGCCAGCCTGGATAATTCCGCGTCTGCACCTTTGGCAAGCATGAGCAAGCCAGCATCGAAATCTCCTTTGACGAAGCTGGTGAATTTGCCCACGACGAGATTGGCGGCGGGGTCATCCGGCGCTCGCGACATCGCCGCCTGGGCCGGCCGGGCGGTTTCCCATGCGTCGCGCAGCGGACGCAACTGAGTATTCCGCGAATCGACCCAGTCGAAATATGGTTTTGACTTCGCTCGCTTGGACGTTTCCAGAGCAAGCGTCAACAGCATATCCGCGCGATCGTAGTCGCTTTCGACAAGACACTGGTCGGCCAAGTCCATGCAGATCGAGACCGATGCAAGCTGGGCGGGTGAAGTTGCCATCAGCGGCACGGCTTCCTGCATGACCTGCGAGCGAAGCTGCAGCCTGGAGACGGGAAACGCGTCGGCCAATCGGTCAATTGCGGCAAACGCGGTGGTCACATCGCCGGCCTGGGTGCAGAGCCGGCGGGCTTCGCTGAGCAATACAAATTTGGCTTCCTCATCGAATTGAGTTTGTTCCGAAGCATCGATCAGGCGGCGCGCCAGCGCACGGCGGCCGTTGAACGATTCATCCGCATAGTCGGCGGCGAAAATCTGTTTGATTCTGGCGACGGTTTGTTGCTGGGCGATAAGACTGGGAATTGCTTTCACCGTCGCTTGCGACTCGGCTGCTTGATTGGTTCGATGAATCTGCCGGGTGGTTGGCGCAGCAGCGATTGACGCCACGCTGAGCATCAGCGCGCACCACATCCGCCACACCACTGGTCCTGTGCACCCAGACACGAATGTCTCTCCGGCGGGACGACTGTATTCCGGCGCACCCCCGCGACCGGCCATAAACCCGCCGGCCATCTGAAGGTGGAATCAGTCTCCTGCCCAAAAACATACGTTTTGGCGAGATATACAAGGCGTGCCGAAGAGTTTATCGGAACCACTTCCGCGCCCCTCCCGGTTCGCACCCTCGTTAAATCCGACAATGCCGCCACAGGATAACGCGCGCAAGCACACGGGCCGGTGTCGTCTCTGGGAGCGCTGACGAACACCGGCCCGTGGTGGAGGATGGAGGTTAATTCTTAAGAATTGCGCCGCCGACGTCGCATGAGCAGCATTGCAGCCGAAATCAAGCTCAAGCTACCCGGCTCTGGCACGAGACTGGTCGGCAAGCCTACCTCGCTGAGCGCCAAACCAATTGAACCGGAGCTGGCCTGCCAGTTCTGGGCCAGCAGACCCAGATCATGTGCATCGACCGTGCCGTTCAGATCGAAATCGCCATTGGACCAGCGATCGGCACTGCCCAGCCAATGCGGCGCCAGAAGCATCATGTCTCTCAGATCGACCATGCCATCGAAATTGGCATCGCCCGCGAGCAGACCCGAGCCCACATCGTTCTTGATCAACGCGAAATCCGCCAGATCAATGTTGCCCGTGTCATCCAGCTCTGGATCGACCAGGCTGATGATCTTTCCCGTTTCAGCAGTAGGTATGCCGTTGGCATCGAAACCATCAAGGATGGTGCCGTTGGTGGCAATCACAGCGCCAAGCTGGTCGTTAATCGAGCGATAATCCGTGCCGATGAAATGATCGACCACTTGTGCGTCGATGCGATTGACCCGGCCATCGCGATTGACGTCCAACTTGTTGAACGCGTTGGCGCCGGTTGGATCGTTGGCGAGATTGGCGCTGGCATCGATCCTTTGCTGTGCGGTTGCGTTGGTCTGCATGTAATCCAAGGCGGCGTTTTTGCGAAGGACGCCGTTGCGAACCTGATCGGCAAACGTTGCGCCGCTGGCTGTGGTCAGCGTATCGGTGCTGGTGCTATCCGCCAGAGAAGCGCCATGGGCCAGTTGATAAAGATCCTTGCCATCGAATTTGCCGTCGCCGTTGTAATCCCCCATGACGATGAGATCGCCTTTCTTTGCTCCGGCGGTTCCGTTGTAGCCGGTCATGCCCGACAGTGGCGCGGCAAGCCCGGCAATGGTCGTGTTGTTGGCGGACCCACTATTGGCATCGACGCCTGCGCCGCTGGCAAAAAGTGCTGCCTGCGCTGAGACGGCAGCTTTGACCGCTGAAAAATCCCGCACGCCGTTCTGTTTGAAATTGCCGAACATCCAGTTGCCATGGCCGCTGCCGGCGTCGGTGATATTGATGTTGCCCGAGAAAGTTGTTCCACCACTGGCGCCGTTGTAAATGGCCCCACTGGCGCCGGCCGTCTTGGTTGACGGATCATCCGGCGCGAAATTATTCGCATACGAACTGCCCAGGAGGGCGTTTCGGAGGTTGTGATCGTAGTCGGCCGCATCCGTATTGATGTTGGCGCTTTTTGCCGTCTGCACCCCTACGCCGTCCAGATCCTTCTTCTGCCAAACCATCTGGGGCAGGATAAAGCTGGAACTCAACAATTGGTCCGCGGGATTCGCGACGGACATCGATGCCGGGAAGTTTTTTACGGAACTCAGGATGTTGTTGCGAACATCCGCCACGTCGTTGCCGGAATTATCTCCCTTGATGCCGACCGACGTGGTGGAATTTCGCCCATCATCGGTCGCGTTGTGCCAGTCGGTGGTGGGATCGGCGCCAGCCGCAATTGTCGCGGCTGCCGCGCTGTTGTTGTTCTTCACCGTGACGTAGGTTTCCTGCTGCCAGATGACATAGCTGCCGTCGGTGATACTGCTGGCCGAGGCGCGAACGAAACTGCCGTCGGTTGCGCTGTCGGAATAATCCAATGCCCGCAAGGGCGTGGTGCTGGCCGACCCCTGCACCGAGCCGATGGCATCGCTCATGCTCAAAGGTCCAATAGACATGCGAGAATTTTGGACAACTGTTCGCACGGCACTGCCGGCAGTCTTGCCCGAAAACTTAATTCCGCTGCCGATCGAGTTCTGGGTGGCGGCGGAGTTGTCGCCGCCGTCGTTTTCAGCCACTGCCCAGGATGGATCGACACCCGTGTTGTTGGCGACGACATTTCGCGTACCGCTGTTCACGTCGCGCTGCGCCACATTGAAATCGGCGCCGTTTTGCAAGCGACCGGTCGTTTGCAGCCACTGAGCATCGGTGCGATTGATGTGCGTCAAACCAGTGCCGGGATTGGCGACAAACAGAGACGCCGTAACCGCCACCACATGGTCGTCCGTGTTGTCAAACCCACCGGTATTCCATGGGCCCGACGTGTAGTTCACGCCGGTTGCCGGATCCACCCGGTCGGTGGACATATTCAGCGACCCGGAATCGAACAGGCTCTGTCGGCTGTTTGCCAGCCCCAATCCCAAGCCATTGGTTGTCGAGGAAAGCAGTGCGTTGCCCTTGCCGTAGCCAGTCGAGGTCGGGGTGGCGCTGTAGGTACCCGTGCCGGCAATGGAAAAGCCTTGCTTGGTGTGTACGTCGCTGATCGCCATCTGTACGGAACTTTGACTCGTTCCTGATCCAAAAGTGCCAATCGAAAAGCCGTTGGCGCTGCCGGGCGCCAAGAAGCGGACGCGATTGACCCAAACCGGATTGGGAGTTGATGGATCACGGTTGGGCAGACCACTGATCGTCGCCAACTGGTCATTGACCAGTTCGGCAATTCCCTCGACCGAGCCTTGTTCGTGCCATTCAATACGAAGAGCATCGACATCGCCGCCGGTCGCCGGAAAAGCGGCGGCTGCCAATTGGAACTGCGTGCCCGGCGTGTTGGGAGCGGAGAACGTCTGCGTGGCCCCGCCCACGCCGCTGTTCAGCGTAATGGTCGTCCCCGGCGTCAGATACGAGAATCCCGCCGACGTTGTGAACGCTCGCATCGCGGTCGATCCGCTGAGCGAAATCGTCACGAGATTACCCGTCGTGCCCGCGCGCGACTCGGCCTGGCGCATGGCGGTGACCGCCAGCGAAGCCGAAGCGGCAAGCAATACCCTAACCCTGTTGTTCACTCGTTTCTTTGTCATGGCATCCTCTCCTGTTTCCTGTTTTGTTTATTGCGGAAGAATGTCGTTGATCGGCGTCATCGAGTAGATGGTCTGGCCCCACTCGAATGCCGGCGCCAGTGTTTCGCGAATCTGCTTGGTCTCAACATGCCCATCCACGTAAAGGAAATTGCTTTTGCCAATGTTAAAACCGGTCTGATCGAACGCGGGATAGTGGTTGCGTCCCACCCAATCCAGCCGGGTTTTGCTTGCGGATATGCCGGGATATTGCGGATTGGACATCAGGTCGCTGGGCTTGGCTCGGCGAATGGCCGGCGCGGGAGGATTACGAAATGTATCCTTGGCGACCTTCTCCAAGTCCAATTCCCCACTCATTCCGACATATCCCGAAATCGGGCGATGGCTTTTGCAAACCGTGTCAGCAGCCGAACCTGTGGGTGAGCCGCCGTCTATCCGCGGCGGCCCCGCCACGATGCGCCAATCAGGATTCCACTCCGTCGCAAGAATTGTCTGCGCAGCCTGCTTAATGTTCGCGGCGGATACGTAGTGATATGTCCTCACGGCCCCCTGAAAAGTCAGCACGAACTTGTTTCGTGGACAGATCGCCTCGTTCACGGTGTAGGCGCAACGCGGGGATTGCTTATCGATGATGGCTGCATCATCGTTCTGCTGTCCTTCATCCCGGTTGCCTGCAAAGGTATTGGTTGGAGAAAGTCCACCCCGCTCGATCGTGGGGCATTGAAACATGTCCCATCCGGTCATCGATCGAAAGGGGGAGTCGCTCTGTTCGCTGTCCTTATGAGAGTAGAGATAGCTGGACCAATGGAGGTAACCATTGATGGCTGCGTCCGGCGACTCGCTGGTAGGCGTAAGTTTCATGCCGACATAGATGTAAGCGGCCGGGTAAAATCCCTTGTTTTCCGCGGTATATCCGGTCATGGCCTGTCCAATACTGCGCAGATTGGATGCGCATTTGATCGCCCAGCTAGCCTGCCGAGCCCGTCCAAGTGCGGGAAGAAGGACGCTGACTAAAACACCAATAATCCCAATAACAACCAACAACTCGACGAGAGTGAACCCTTTGTAGCGCACCAGGCGCATAACCAGACTCCTTTAGACATTTCAGGCTCCCCTCATCGGAGCTGAACCAAAGACAAGCGACGCGCTCCCAAGGACGCAGAGAAACTTCTGACGAAGCGTGCGTCCGCACCGAAGTGTTGAGGAGGGTTTTATCCCTTGCTTTTGAAGATCGTGCGCGCAGGCGGATAGAATTGCGCAAACATTTGGTTATGTGGATGCTTTTGCATCTGCGCAAAAAGAACGCGGGGCGCGATGATCGCGCCCCGCGTTAATTGTGATTTCAGCTAGAGTTACGGAATGCTGATCAGGGTATCGATGAGGTCGGTCGAGTCGCCGTGCACGTCGGTGCCGGTCCCGCCGTCAAGAATGTCCGTACCTTTGTTGCCGGTGAGGGTATCGGCTCCTGCTTCACCGAAGATGCTATCGTTGCCGTTGTAGCCAACGATGATGTCATCGCCATCGCCACCGTAAATGGTGTCGTTGCCGCTAAAGCCCCAGATGGTGTCGTTGCCGGCAGCGCCGCGGAGGAAGTTCTTATCCGCCGATCCGATGAGCAGGTCAGCGCCCTGTCCCCCATAGATGTTTTCGACATCGGCTTCGACGTTGTCGTGACGGCTCTTGCCGACGCCGTCATTGGCGACGCCGTCAAGGCTGATCGTCAGGTTACGGGTTTCATAGTAATAATCCGCGCGGTCACGGCCATCACCGCCCGACAGGATATTGATTCCACCTGCAGCGACCAGCACGTCGTTGCCGTCGTTGCCGTTGCAGGTATCGTTGCCCGCGCCGCCATGGACTCGGTCATCACCCGTGCCGCCGCTGAGCGAGTCGTCGTCATTCTCGCCATAGAGGGTGTCGTTGCCGGCACCGCCGACGGCGGTATCGTTACCATCGCCAGCCAGAACCATATCGTTGCCGTCGCCGGCATCAATGTTGTCGGTTCCGGCGCCGCCGAGGATCGAATCGTCGCCGTCGCCGGTATTGATGCTGTCATTTCCAGCTTCGCCGAGCGCAGTATCATCGCCGGTGGTGGCGACCAGGGTATCGTTGCCGTTGCCGCCGACGAGCGAATTGTCTCCATCCCCTGCGTTCAACGAGTCGTTGCCGTCGTCACCTTCGAGGGTGTCATCGCCCGTGCCACCGATGACGGTGTCATCGCCGACGTCGCCGCAGACCGAGTCATCATCCGCGCCGCCGTCGACGCTGTCGTCGCCCGCCTGGCCGCAAAGGGTGTCATTGTTGGCTTGGCCGAGGAGGGTATCGTTTCCGTCGCCGCCGACGATGCTGTCGTCGCCATTTTCGCCGATGAGCGAATCGTTTCCGTCGCCGCCATCGATCGTATCGACGCCGTCGCCCCCTTCCAGCGTATCGTTGCCGGCGTTACCGACAAACGCGCGATCGCCGGGCCCCGTGAAATTGCTGATCGAGTCATCGCCCGAGCCGCCAATGACCGTATCGATCGAGCCATCGACGTTGTCATTTTCGCCGGACTCGCCATCGTTGGCGTTGCCGTCAAAAGTGACATTGACGCCATTCGTGCGTGAGGCATAGGTGACGGTATCGCTGCCGTTGTCGCCTTCCATCCAGTCGGCGCCAGTCCCGCCGTCGATCACATCATCGCCGTCGTTGCCAACGATGCTGTCGTCGCCTGCGTCGCCGTTAAGAGTATCCGCGTTATTGCCGCCGACGAGGGTGTCATCGCCATCGCCGCCGTTTACTGTGGTCACGCCGATTTGTGCGCCCAACGTAATCTCGTCATCTCCGTTATCTCCATTGATCAAGCCGGAAGTCACTGACCCATCATCTGCAAAACGCTGCTCCACCCCGTTCAGGGTGACAACCAGTTCGTCTGTATTGGTGTCAAGGGTGAGGCTGATTGTGTCAGCATTGGTTGTTCCGTCGATTGTTAATACTCCGCCGATAATTGATGCCAATAGTCTGCGACTTTCCAGTTGCTCGATCATTGCCTAGCTCCTTCTAAACAAAAATGAGATACGCCTCCGCCTCAAGCAGGGAGGGGAATTCCCGATTGCAACAACATCGTCCAAAGCAGGTGAAAAAGTTTACGGTACGTTGATAACCGTATCGATATTGTCTTTCGCCACCTGGTCCGTGCCGGTCCCGCCGTTGAGGAAGTCCGCCAACCCGTCGTCCGCCTTGAGCGTATCGTTGCCCGCTTCGCCGAGAAGCGAATCGAGGCCCGTCCCGCCAATGAGTGAGTCATTGCCGATACTGCCACGGATGGTGTCGTTGCCCGCCCCGCCGATCAGCGTTTCATTGCTCGGACCACCCGCGATTGAATCGTTTCCGCTGCCCCCGATGAGGATTTCAACATCGTAATCAATCTTGTCGTGCTCGTTGAGCGCCCCATCGTTGGCCAGATTATCCAGCGACAAGAACAGATTTTCAGTTCGATCCGAATAATCGCCGGTATCGATTCCTTTGCCGCCGATCAGGCGATCCGCACCGCCTTGGCCTTGCAATACATCGTTGCCCGTGGCGCCATTCAGCGTATCGGACCCCAACCCGCCGCGCAAGGTATCATTGCCGTTGTAACCAATAAGCAGATCGTTGCCCGGTCCACCGGTCAAAACGTTGGACGAGCCGCTGCCTGTAAGGGTGTCATTGCCCTGGCCACCTTCGAGATTTTCGATGTCGCCCCGAATGTCATCATGTTGTCCGCGGGGGCCGTCGTTGGGGGTCGCATCCAGCGATGCGATCACGCTGCTCACTTCGTAGTAATAGCTGACCGTGTCGCGACCATTACCGCCGATGAGGAAATGCTGGCCGTGACCTGGCACGAGCACATCGTTGCCGTCGCCGCCATTGATTGTGTCAACCCCGGTATTGCCCACCAGGCGATCATTGCCGTTCTGCCCAAGAATGGCGTCGTTTCCGGCTTGGCCATAGATCGTGTCGTCTCCATCGCCGCCCAAAAGCGAGTCATTTCCAGCGCCGCCGTCAATGTAATCGTTAAAAGCTCCGCCGACGACCGTGTCCTTGCCTGCTCCACTAATGATCCGATGCGTGCCGGGTACACCGACCAGGGAAATGAAATCATTTCCCGATCCGGTGGTTACTTGATCGATGTTTGCAAAGATGTTGTCATTTTCTCCGGCTACGCCGTCATCGGCGACACCGTCAAATGTGACGTTGATCGGCGTGGTCGCATCGGAGTAATCAATTGCGTCAAATCCCGTTCCACCATCGTAGGTATCGCTGCCCGAGGCTCCGACCAGCGAATCATCCCCGCTGGCTCCCACGAGGCTGTCATCGCCCCCCTGACCAAGCAGGGTGTCGTTGAATGCGGCGCCCACGAGCGTGTCGTCACCCTGGCCACCGACGAGACTCACCTTGCCGGTGGCGCCGGTCATAATGAGTTGATCGTTGCCAATGCCGCCCAGGACGGTTTCGAATCCGAAAACGTTATCGCCCTCTCCGCCTTCACCGTCGTCGGCAATGCCGTTGAGGCTTGCGATCACGTCGCCGGTTCGGGACGAATAGTCCAGCGTGTCGCCGCCGCTATCTGCCCCGCCGAGCAGAGAATCCGCGCCCAGTCCGCCGTCAACGGTATCGTTGCCGTCTCCGCCCTCCAGCGTATCATCGCCGGCGTTGCCGCCCAGTGAATCGTTGCCCTTCCCGCCAACAAACCAGTGCGCCGCGTGTAGCGGCGGGATGGCATTGATATCAAGTATGAAATCATTGCTGGAAACCAGCGTGTCATTGAAATTCGTGCCGATCACTTTTTCGGTGGTTTCGGTGATTGAGTCAGCCTCGCCAAGGCCACCGTTAAACTGCACATTGGGATCGCCGTCGTTGTTAATGCCGTCGACATCGATGCGCATGGCAGTCGTGCGCTGCGAATAATCAACGGTATCCAACCCGTCATTGCCCGCAATCGTGTCCGCATCGCTTTGAAAAGTGTTGAGGCTAAAGAATGGGCCCGTGCCCTGGTTGAAATAGTCATCTCCGGTTCCGCCGGATTCCTGGTCATTGCCGAAATCGCCAAAGATGCTGTCGTTATTCTCCCCGCCGGCGATGGCATCGTTCCCGTAGGTTGTAACAATGATCGCAAAATCCGCCTGGTCGTAGTCACCAAAAATTCGATCCGCGCCGCCGCCGCCGTTTAATTGATCGTTGCCCGCACCACCAATCAATATATCCGCCCCGTCATTCCCATTGAGAATATCCGGGTTATCCATCCCAACGAGCGTATCGTTGGAATTTGATCCGTTGATGCCATCATTGTTCGAACCCCCGATGATCATAACACCAAGACCCTTGTTTGTAGCATCGACCACATTACCAATCCCTCCAAAACTGCCAATATTTTGAGTGCCGGTATTGTCAGGCAGCAGCACGCCTTCAAACGTGTCACCAAAGCCAGTCCCGTTAATTTGGTCGTTTTCTGTCACAACTCCGGTGCCGTTCACACTTCCATCAAGTGTGGAATCTCCCAACGTGATCCAGACGCGATTGGTCCCTGTATGATCGGTGTAATCCACAAAATCGAACCCGTCGCCGCCTTCCATGGTATCAGGGGCCGCGCCGCCTTGAATGGTGTCATCCCCTACACCGCCATCCAGATTATCGTTGCCGGCACCTCCGAGGATGCTATCGTTACCATCTTGCCCTTGGATGACGTCGAAATCCCCTTCGCCGTTGACAAAATCGTTTCCGGAACCAGCCGCCACTGTGTCATTGCCTGCGCCACAGAGAATGGAGTCATCACCGCCTGTGTCGCCGACAGCATCGTTTCCGTTTCCGCAGATAATGGTGTCATCACCGCCGCCACTATTGCAGACATCGTTCCCGTCGCCGGTATTATTGAACGGCGTTGCATCGAGGTTGATCAGACAAGGAATGAGAACCGACGGATCAACACTAACCGTATCATCGCCATCGCCTGCATTGATGACGATTGTGTTAACCTGTGAAATAACAAACTGCGAACTGAAACTGTCATAATCTGTGGATACGACCAGGGCATGCGGATTGAATATATCGTCAACGGTAATCATAATCCGGTCGATTGCGGTAGAGGGGCCGCCAGCCACGGTTAATGTGCCGTCAAGTCCCAGTGTGGCCGAAAGAAAAACGCGCTTTTCGAGGTTCTCAACATAATTCTCGGGCATGGTTCACTCGCTCCGCTGGGGCAGGCTTATTCAGGACTTAGCCGCATAGGCTTTTTTGAGGAGGGTCCGTTTGCCCTGACTCTTGGCTGCCGCACCTTGGTGTATATCTGGTCTGAGCCCAAACTAACGAGATTGTACACAATCTGTCAATCGACAGCGACCGCTATACACCGCTGGCGACAGGACTACTACGTTCAACATCACTAAAGAGGTCGCCCTGATGCGCGGATTTTCATGAGTGACGATGAGAAATGACTTGTTTCTCGGCGTGATACGAGCTTCTAACCAGTGGCCCGGCCTCGACGTGCCGCAAACCTTTTGCCTCTCCATACACTTTCCAATGATCGAACTCTTTGGGTTCAACCCAGCGCTCAACCGGCAAGTGCTGGCTGGTCGGTTGAAGATATTGGCCTAACGTGAGGATCTGACAGTTGATGGCCACCAGATCGTCGATCACCGCTTCGATTTCCCGCGTCTCTTCCCCAAGGCCAAGCATCATCCCCGTTTTAGATACAAACCCTTGCTCACGCGCTATTTGCAACAGTTTCAAACTGCGATGATATTTCGCCTGCGGCCGAACACGCGTATACAAACGGGGCACCGTTTCAATGTTATGGTTCAAAATCTCGGGTTTTGCGTCCAAAACCTTTTGAAGCGCGCCCCAATCTCCACAGAAATCAGGAATCAAAACCTCGACGTTGGTGCCGGGACTTTGCAGGCGGATCTGGTTGATCGTCTCCGCCCAAACCCCTGCCCCGCCATCACTTAGCTCATCCCGATTGACGCTGGTGATGACCACATGCCCCAGTCCCATGGCCTTGACCGCCTGTCCGACCCGGCGGGGTTCGTCCAGGTCCAATTCCGTCGGCCGGCCCGTGGCAATGTGACAAAAACCGCAGCTGCGCGTGCAAATATCCCCCAAAATCATCAGCGTCGCGGTGCCCGCGTTCCAGCATTCTCCTAAATTGGGACACTTTGCGCTCTGGCAGACCGTATGTAACTTATTATCTGAAACGAGCTTAAGCAAATTCGCGTGGTTCTGCCCATGCGGCATCTTCATTTTCAGCCAGGACGGCTTACGAAGACTGGGCGCCTGCCCCAGAACCAGATGATCGAGTGATACGGACATCGGAGGTCGGGCCATTGTACGATGGTTTCAGGCTCTTCGAAAGTGCAAAGAATTGTCGATTCAGCGTCGCTGATTTGTCGACTATTTGCGCTCTTTCTGCGATGGAAATCGCGTTAAATGACCGTTTCCGCACCCTCAACTTGCCGCGCCCCGGCGAAATGGACGATTACTCCCATTCAACTCCGGTGAACACACCCGAGGCAATTCCTGATTTGTTCGCACATCATTCGTTAGATGCAAGTCACCCCCTCCGCATGTATTCATGCGGGGCTAAATGGGAGATCGTTCGCATCTGGATTTCTACAAGAGGCGATTCATGCGCTTGTCGCGAACTGGGTTGGGATCTTGGAGGACGAAGGATGCATCAATCCCCGCGCACCCACGCACCGCTTAAGCGGTGCGTGCCGAAATCTCGTTTCCCGGTTCATCCTTCATCCCTCCGCCTTCATCCTTTCCGGTATACTCTTTTCCATGCCCATACGGATTCTCGCTCTTGGGGACATTGTTGGCCGGCCTGGGAGACAGGTGGTGAGCCAGAAGCTGCCTGCGCTCGTGCGGCAACAGAAGATCGACCTGGTCGTCGCCAATGGGGAAAATATCGCGGGCGGAAGCGGCATCACGCCCAACCTGTTCAACAAGTTGCGCAGCTATGGCGTGGATGTGGTGACGCTGGGCGACCATATTTATAAACGGCAGGAGATCGTGCAGACGCTGCAAAATTCCGAGCGAATCGTGCGGCCTGCCAATCTGGCGAGTCAGGCGGCGGGCAGGGCGTTCACCGTCGTGCAGTCCAACAGCGGGGTCAACGTCGCAATCTTCAGCGTGCTGGGTCGCATCTTCATGTCCATGCCCGCGGATGACCCGTTCGCAGCGGCGGATCGGGTGCTTTCACAATTGCCCGGCGGGATCAAGGCTAGCGTCTGCGACGTGCACGCCGAGGCCACCAGCGAAAAGATTGCGCTGGGACATTATCTGGACGGACGCATCTCATTCATTTTTGGAACGCACACCCACATACCGACGGCTGATGCAAAAGTGCTCGCCGGGGGCACGGCGTTTCAGACGGACCTGGGCATGTGCGGGCCTTACGATTCGGTGCTGGGACGCCGCAAGGACCGGGTCGTCAAACACATGACGACCAACATGCCGCACATGTTTGAAGTGGCCACCGGCGATGTGCGCCTTTGCGGCGCGATTGCGGAGATTGATGAAACGACCGGCAAGGCCATTTCGATCGAACGCATCGAAGTGAAAGGCGACAACGCCGACCAGGCGTATGACGCGGACGATGCCAGGGACAGGGGCGAGGGGTAAGGGGCGAGGGGCAAGAGGTTAGCCGTCGCGGCCTCGCGGCGATTTGGCGCGGAGTGTGGTATAATTTTTGTGGATCATGCTTGAACTGATCGAACAAAATCGACTGCGCATTACCGATATCTGCCGACAGCGCGGAGTAAAGCGATTGGAATTATTTGGCTCGGCAGCGCGAGGAGACTTTAAGCCCGGGAAAAGTGATTTTGATTTTTTCGTCGAATTTACCGATTACGCAGCGCCCACGATTGCCGATCAATGGTTTGGACTTCAGGAAGACCTTTCAGCGCTGCTGGACGCGCCGGTTGAATTGGTCAGCTTGCGAACCGCATCCAATCCGTATTTTTTGGAGGTCGCCAATCGCAGCAAGGTGATGCTTTATGCGGCCTGAATCGCGCAAACTGATAAAAGATATGTTCGAAGCGAGCACATCGATCAGCGAGTTCGTGCGAGGCAAATCCCTGGACGATCTGAGACAAAACGATCTGCTTCGAGCGGGCATCTATTACAAATTCGTCGTCGTTGGCGAGGCAATGTCGCAGCTTGCTCACGATGACGAATCGACAGCTGAGCGAATGACTGAATATTCAAGAATCATTGCCTTTCGGAACCAGATTATTCATGGTTACGGAAAGATCGACGATGAAATAACCTGGCGCATCGTTGAACAAAAGCTTCCACTGCTACTGAGTGAATTGCGGGCGCTCTTGGCCGAATAGCACATCTTCTTCAAAACATAATTGACGGCAGGAACGCGCCGGCGGGTTCGTTGTAGAAGCCGCGGGACATCAATGTCATCGGCTGGATGACGCGCAGGCCGGCACCAAGGGCCCAGCGGAAGACTTCGGCGTTGCGCGTGGGCGACGGCTCAGCTTATCCCGGCAGCATACCGGGCGGCAGGCCCATGTCTCCGGCGGCTTTTTGCATTTCCTGCTTCATCATGTCGGCGGCTTTGACCTGGGCGGCGTTGATGGCGGCAACGATCAGGTCTTCCAGCATTTCCGTGTCGTTCACATCCACCTTCGTTTGATCGATGCGAACTTTCACGACTTCGAGCCGCCCATTGACGATGGCGGTGACCATGCCGCCCCCGGCGTCGGCGCTGACCTGCCTGCGGCCAAGTTCTTCCTGCATTGCGCGCATCTTCTCCTGCATTTCGCGCGCCTTGGCCATGAGGGAGGGAAGATTCGATAGATTCTTTAGTGCATCAAACATGGTTTTGTTATTTGTTACTGGTTACTTGCTACTTTCTTTCCCCCTCGCCCGATACGCCGGGAGAGCGTTGGGGTGAGGGTATGCCTTGCATCCGCGCCTCATCCTCCTCGTAGAAACTGTTAAGCTCTGCGGTTTTGGGTTCGTTCTGTATTTTCGATATTCCCACACTTGCATTTCCGCGCATTTCCTTGCTGCGCCGAAGCGGACAAATGACGATCGCCGACAAGATAATTCAGGAATCCCTCAACGTCCTGGTGCCGAGTTCTTCCGGTTTTTTCCATTTTCCGTGTTTTTGTGCCGAAAATCGTAAGAAATCGGCAACCCAATAAGAATAGGCCTCTTGAGTCGTTTGCGCCAACCCTCGCCGCCGCGCCACCAGAGCGAGTTGATCGAGGAGTTTCATGATCCAAACATATACCGAACACGCTTGCCTCTTGTCAATTTAAATTCTGTAGATTTTCTTGACCATCAAGGTGCAAACAACGAAAATTGGTCTCCACCCGGCGGATGCTATGTTGCGCCGGGGGTCAGGTTAATCAGAGTTATCTGCCACCGGAACCCGCACCACCGTTCGGTGTCCAATCAATATGCGAAGTGCACTCACCATCGGATTCGTGATGCTGGCGTTTGGAGGCGGCATGCTGTGGAGGATCGCATCGGCGGCCGACAAGCCCGACGTGTTGGTGCTGCGCGCTTGTGTACCGATCGGTTTTCTCGGTCATCCCGTTGGAACTCTTCTCAGCGTTGAAGGCCAAAGGGCAGGCTTCAATACGGCACTCGAAGTCACCGTGGTGAACGGCGAGACGCTTAAAGAGCCAGTGGTGGTCTGGACGCTGGTCTACATTCTCGCGAATGGCCCGATCAAATTGATCGGCTACGAGAAGCCAATGATGATCGGACAGCCACCAGCGGAAGTTCCAGAGGGAAAAGTGTCGGTCAATCCGCACCCGTGGTCGTTAGCAGGACAGTTCGTCGTCTTGCCGGAAGGTGGTGCGGCCACACAGCCGAGCGGCAGCGGCAGATAACCCGACGCTGCACTGGACCGAGCCGGCGGATAAGATTCCTGTGGTTCGAGAGCCGGCGTGTCGCCGGCCCGGCCGTTGATTGGCCTTACGTTATGCGGCTCAATACGGAGGTGCATGATGGATAAGATCGTTTCCAAGATTGTCGGCCTCGGCGTCTCCCTGGTTTGGTCCTTCTTGTTGCTATTTACGTAAGCGGCCTTTTTGGTGGTGCCGCGATAGTCGCCGCGCTTGCAACTCTGGGCGGACCACTCGGAATGCTTGGAGGAATCGCGCTGCTGTTGCTCCTGGTCCTCATTGCGAATGCGATTTCCGAATATGGCTTTGAGGCTCTTTTTCGGGCCGTTGTTCGCGGCTTGAAGGAAGGCGGGAAGACAATCGAGGAGATCAAAAAGGAAATCACTTCGTATTGGTTCATCTCGCGCGACCTCAAGTTGAAGCTCAACGAATATCTCGACAGTTTCGGCGCGGCTTAGGACCATCGGATCGATCGTGGCCGCTGGACACCGCCGCAGCGCAGTGTACGATATGGCCATGGTGATGATCACCTTTCAAAGTCGTGCCGCTGAGCGAAAGGCGCTGGCCTTTTTGCTGGGGCGCTTTTCTGGTCGAGTCCTCAAGAGCGGCGAGCATCTTGTGCCAGAAACGGCTTTAGAAGCGCTGGCGGAGCAGAACATCGCGTTCACCGTGAAGGGCAAGGCAAGTTATGAGCAACAGGTGGAGGCGATTCGAGGTGCTCCTGCCGCTCCAGTTCAACGACGGCCGCGACGTCCCCGCCGAATGGCTGGTTGACGCGGTGCTTGAAATCGTCCAGCAGTTTGGTGCCGCAAGCTACGAGACCCAGCGGATCGAAGGCCATTGGCGACAAAGCGGCACGACCTACCGCGATAATCTGGTTCGGCTCGTAATCGACGTCCCCGACACATCCAAAAATCGCCAATGGATGAAGGCATTCAAACAACGATGGAAGTCGAAGCTTGAACAACTGGAATTGTGGATGGTGAGTTACCTGGTCAGCGTCGAATGAAGGCGATCGGCGACCGCATAACCAATCTACTATGAAGCCGTTCCCCAGTCAAGCTTAATTTTCTCGGAAGCGTGATCTTTTTACATTTTGATTCTCCAGTTGAGTCCGGCCATCGCGGCGGTGCCTTCACGCGACTATTCGAGTTTCGATTCCTATCCTGTTCGCTGAT
>DASZXJ010000165.1:0-43185 GCA_035545895.1 Tepidisphaeraceae bacterium
ACTTGGTCATTATTGGTCATTAGATCCCCATTTCCCCGCCAACCCCCGCCACTGGTTGCCTAGCGAACGATGCGGTCTCCCACCGTACCCTCCTACGTTGAAAGTCGCCGCATTCGCCTCCGTTGAGGGCCGCAGCGCAGCGGGGTATCGCGGTTTTCGATGATTAATCGAGCTTTGAACTTCAAAGACAAAAAACTAGATCGTCCCGCAAATTGAGACATGGATCCCAAGCTCGCTCATAGCGGCTGCCTTGGCGAGCAAGGCTTTTTTTGCGTCTTTTTTTCTTGGCGCGTAAGCAACTTGGATATGGTTCGCCAGGTGCCGGGCCATCATTTGATCGCGCGAAACACCCTCAAGTACCGCGTGCATGATCGGCCATTGCGGGGTGGTTTGATTCAGCCGGTCCTTCGTTTCCATATCGGGCAGACCGACGGCTTGCGCCAGCCCTGCGTCCATGTGCAGCGCGTCATCCTTTACAAAAATCCGGCTCCAGACGACGTGCCCGCACTTGCTGATGCCCGAGCACGTGCCGCCGCCCAAACGGAAATACATCGAAGGCTGGCGATGGCTGTGCGTGCCTGCCCAGCCGTCGATGAAGTGCCTGGGCGGCGTGCCTCCGCTGATTTCAAAGACCCAGACGTATGCATCGAGATGCGTGTGATTTCCATCCGCATCCTTGCCAGGCCCCTGATAATGCCGGCCCCAACGCAAGTCGTGCAGTGTATTCTCAGGGTCGAAACCGAGTTTTCGCCAGAGCTTGTACGTGACCAGCCCGTCCAGGCCGGCGCATTCATCGACTTCGTTGAAGTGTGGCAGCGCTTCGCCGGCAAAGAGTTCGCGCTTTCCATCGGCGCTTTTCACCGGCGGGCGATCGACGTTGTTCAAAGTCCCCTCGACCAGATCACTGGCCGGGCAAAGATCTTTTAGCCCCTGCTGATATTGAACGCCGATCGTCGAGCAGCCGAAATCATCGGCGATTCGAAGCGCCGCGATATACATCCTGCATTGCTCAAGCACCTGCTTTTCGGTCAATTCCTCGTGTTCGTTCTGGCCGAAATGAAAATGCACGCCTTTGGATTTGTACCAGTCGTACACCGCCCAGGCTTCGCTGTCGGCGACTTGAGTCATCGCGTAATACAACGCGCTCTGGCTGAGCCTTTCCTTGAAAACTCCGGTGGTGTTAAGGAGCGAATCGGGAATGATCGCGTTGAACATTCCCATGCAGCCTTCATCGAACACGCCCATGATGGCTTTGCCGCGCTTGAGTTCGTTGGCGAAGTCCACGCCGATTTTCCTGGCGTCTCGTGGAATTGGAACGGATTTGAGCTTTTTGACGTGACGCGTGTCGTGCTTGAACGATCCGGTTTTAATCCACTGCTGGAGTTTGCTTTGAAAAGCTTTATCGGCGGAAAAATCCTCGCTCCAGAGCGTGGAAAACTCCACGCCGGCCTTGGCCATCGAGCCATTGAGATTGAGCATTCCAACCAGGCCCGGCCAGGTGCCGCTCCAGTTGGCGACGGTCAAAATCGGCCCCTGATGAGAAATCAACCCCGCCAGCACGTGATGCGAATATTGCCAAACCGCCTCGGCCACAACGAGCGGCGCATCCGGCGGGATCGAGCGAAAAATCTCCATCCCATATTTTTGCGAATCGATGAAACAGTGGCCGTTGCGATCGATCGGATGGGCGCGCTTCACCTGCACACCGAGCTTTTTGAAGGCGTCGGTGACATTGGCTTCCATCGCGAGTTGCGCGGGCTGGCATTTCTGATTGGCCGAGAGTCGCAGATCGCCGCTGGCCAGTAAATAGACGGTCTTCGAGGATTTTTTTGAAGGCATGGTGTTTAGTTTGGTCTTTGGTTTTCAGACTTATTCGCCGGCACCCAGCTATTTGTTTGAAGCATTGTAACGGGGACTTGCCGCCCAGTTCAGTTTTTCCGCGAGTGTGCGCCATTCGCGGGCATCGGGATTTTCGATCAAAAGCAGGTCCTTGAGCGCTCGCTGGACAACGATTCGATCACCCGCCTTGAGATTCGTTCTCTCCTGTCCGTCGCAAACCAGCGTTGTGCCCTGATAAACGCGCTTGGCTGTCACAAAAACCTTGTTTTGTGAAGAAATCACGATCGGCCTGAAGGAAAGGCTTTGCGGACAAATGGGTGTAATGCAGATCGCGTTGATGGTGGTCGTGAGGATCGGCCCACCAGCGCTCATGCTATAAGCCGTCGATCCACTTGGGGTGGAAATGATCAATCCATCTCCGAGAAATCGAACTCCGGGGTCTCCTTCCGGTCCGACGAGCAGTTCGATCATTCTAAACGGTGGGCCAGCCGTGATGACGCAGTCGTTCAGTGCGGTGGAAACAAACTTTCGCTTGGCGATCACCTGGGCTGGATCGGTGAGATCGCATTTCACATCCGCATCGATGACGGAAGCTTCGACAATCAATCGTGTGCTGGTTGGAAGCTTGCCTGCAATGAGCTTCTCGAAATTCTCCATAAACTCGGCAGGCGTGAAGCTCGCGAGAAACCCAAGCCGGCCAAAGTTGACGCCCATCATGGGCACCTGCCGGCCACTGAGCCGTCGCGCCGCGGCCAGCAAGGTTCCATCTCCGCCGAAAATCAGTATGGCCTCGGCATCAACCTTGGTGAGATCGAGTTCAGCTTTTTCATCGATGGCGACGATCTGGCTGCGCTGGCGCATCCATGGAATGAGTTCCTCGGCCGCCTGCCGGACCTTGGGTTTGGAAATATTGGAAACAACGGCAATTTTCATGATTTTCGATTTGCGATTTGCGATTTGCGATTGGGTGTTGTCGCCAAACCTCGAGAAATGGTTTTTCTCGATGCGACAATGATGGCCACGATTTCGCTTGCTTCTTTAATGAGTAATTCAACCTTGTTCTTCGACAAAAGTCCTCCTTCAACAATCAACTCAAGCCAGTATAAACTCTCGTCGGCCTCTTCCTCAACGACACCCAGTTTGGAATAAAATTCCGCCTTGGATCGGCCCCGACAAGCAGCTCGATAATTGGCTCCGACGGACAATGCGCTTCGTCTCAGTTGGTGTGCAATGATCTGTCCTGTCCGGTTACGAGGCAGTGCTTCAATCAACGGAAAAACATGCAAGGCAAATCGCTTGGTCCGATGAATCATCTCGATTTCGGTCATGGGTGGCCTTCCCACAATCGCCAATCAAAACTCGCAAATCGAAAATCGAAAAACGCCGTCGCCGCGAAAGACGGCCGGGGACTCGACGGCACAGGGAAAGTTTGCTTAGGGCTGCTTCCTTTCGGACCTGACCCGGTTCACAGCCTACCCTTGCATCGGACCCGGCCGTCACCCGCGGCGACGGCTGGCATCTTCCTATGACCCCACGCATTATACCGAATGCCTCCCCATTGTCAGTCAAGCACCAATTTCAACTTCCGGGCGCGATTATTTGAGATGCAGCATCGCCGCATACGGGTTCTTGTCAGCAGTTACAGGCATGACTTTAACGCTTTTCATCACCTGCGGCTCACGGGGACGATCAGTTGCCGGATCGGTCGGCGTGGCGCCGATCCGGCGCACGATTTCCATGCCATCGGTCACTTTGCCAAAGGCGGTGTATTGGCCATCGAGCTGATGAGTTTGCTTGTAATCGAGGCAGATAAAAAACTGGCTGCCGGCGCTATTCGGATCTTGCGTGCGCGCCATGGAGAGAACGCCTTCCTCGTGTTTGCGGCTGTTGAATTCCTGACCGATGTGATAACCCGGCCCGCCCGTGCCATCGCCGCGCGGATCGCCGCCCTGGATCATGAAACCGGAAATGATTCGATGAAAACCCAGCCCGTCGTAATAGCCGCCTTGCGCGAGTGAGAGGAAATTGTCCACGGTGTTCGGGGCCACGTCGTAATAGAACGCCATCGTGACATCGCCTTTGTCTGTATTCATGACGGCATAGCTGAGCGGCACGACTTTGACGGCCATCGGTCCGGGCGCTTCACCGGCACCGGCTTGCCTGACTTCGATCACAAGAGGCGTTCCAACAAATTGGCTATTGGATTTACCTTGCGGCACAGCGAGCAGGATATACGTGCCCGACTGACTTAAAACGGGCCAGCTTTTCTTGATGTCGGTCGATTGATCCTGAGCCACTTTGACCGGCGACGACGGTTCGATGACTTTGCCATGGAAATCCATCAGCACCAGCGTTGTATCGGCTGCGCCGACTTTTATATCGATTGGCTGATTGGCGGCATACCACGTTTTGCTGGGAACCAGAATCGAAAACAGCACGATGACAGACGCGATGGATTGCATGAACGCTCCTTGAACCTGTTTGAAAGTCTGTTACCGGGGAGACCGATATTTTTCACCCACTGCCAATTCAAATCCGTGATGAACCGGGTTGATCGGGCCGTGAAACTCCGCGCGACAACGATAACAGACGGTGATTTTGGGGACAAACGCGTAAAGAACCGCGTCGATAATTGCAGCCCCCAACAGAACCATCGCGCCGATCCAGAACGTCTGCCGCCATGCTGCCAAAACGATGAATATTGAGCCGGCTAGCGCGACAATCGCCAGCCCGATTCGCTGTGGAAAATTCTTGCGGATAAACAAGTCTCGACAACCGCATTTTGGACAGGTTTCCAACAATCCGTCGCTCATGGCTGACTTTCCGCTATACCGGCAAGCCGGTTTGACTCGTCACGTAAAGCCCAATGATCTCACCGATGAAGATCAAAACCCCGGTCACATAAAGGATGCCCGTCGCCGATTGCGTCGCCCGGCGTTTGATGCAGTCGTGGGCCATGTATATGAAAACGCCCGGCACGAGCAAGCCGACCAGCCAGCGCGTGCCCACATACAAGCCATACAAATTCCAGAACATTTCGATTGGATGATGAGATTGCAAAACCACGGTGCCAACAACGGAAAGAATCGCTCGCAATAACATGGAAACCGCAACAGCACGATTCAATCGCATGAACGGCGACATCGTCATTTGGGATGCCGTCAGATATGCGTGCCCGAGCAACATGTCCATGAGCGCGATTCCCATGACGGCTGCGGAGATCATGCTGACTAACACAAAATTGAGTATGGGAGCTTCATGGAGTTGATTGAGAAATATCGTTCCTGTCGCGATGGCGCAAGCGGAAGCGAGGGTTGCAAGCAAGCGTTGGGTGTTTCGATACGCGACTTGTACAAATGCGAGTTGCCCGAGAATCAGCAGGCTCGTAAGCCCGATCATCGCTCGACCGTGAGCAAAATACGCGGCCAAGCCGGTCATTGAAAGAGCGATGATTCCCGCCAATCGCAGCCAGCGGAGCGTGACCGCCTTTGGATCGGAAATCGCAGCCGCCAACATCACGCCGCCGGCAAGAAGAATGAGAAAGGTTTCAGGCATCTGATCCGTCAGTTCATGCGGATCGCATTTCAATCCACTCGATGAGCGTGCGAACTCCCCAGCCAGTTGCGCCTTTCTTGTAGTAAGGCAGGTCCTTGTCGCTGTCGGCCACGCCGGCAATATCGAGATGCGCCCACGGCACGGAATTGTCGTCCGGTACGAAATAGCTGAGAAACGCTCCGCCCTGGAGCGGGTGTCCTTCGCGCCCAGCACTATTGACGATGTCGGCATCGTCACTTTTGATTTGTTCGCGCTGTTCGGGACCGAGCGGCAAGCGCCAGATCTTTTCGCCGGTACGAGCGGTCAGTTCGTCCAACTGTTTGACAAGTTCATCGTTGTTGCTCATGACGCCCGCAATGTTGCGCCCCAGGGCAACAACGACACCGCCGGTGAGTGTCGCCAGATCGATCACAGCCGCCGGTTTGTAGGTTTCGATTCCCCACGCCAGGCCGTCGCCAAGCACGAGCCGGCCCTCGGCGTCGGTATTGGTTACTTCGACGGTTACATCGTTGTACATGCGGAGGATGTCGCCCGGCCGATAGGCGCGCGAGCTGATATGGTTCTCCGCAGCGCAAAGGATTCCCACAACATGCACAGGCAGCTTGAGCTTGGCGATCGCGCACATCGTTCCCAGCACCGCCATCGCGCCGCATTTATCGAAGACCATTTTTCCCATCTTGTCGGCGGGCTTGATTGAAATGCCGCCCGTGTCGAACGTCACAGCCTTGCCCACCAACAACAAGGGTTTGTTCGCCTGCCCCTTGCCCCTCGCCCCTCGCCCCTTATACTCCAAAACAATCATGCGCGGCGGCGTGGCGATCGAGCCCATGCCAACAGCCAATATCCCGCCCATGCCCAACCTGGCCATTTGCTTTTCATCGAGAACTCGACAGCTCAAACCGGTCTGCCTGACCATATCCTGTGCGACCTTGGCCAGTGAAGGCGGGTTGATGTCATTACCGGGCCGGTGCGCGATCGTGCGAGCGAAGTTCTGTGAATCCGCGATGATTCGGCCTCGCTGCACTTGCTTGCGCAGTTCCGCAAGCGATATGGATGTCGCCAGAATGGTCAGATTGATCTGCTTGGGAAATGCCTCTTCGCTGTCGTTCTTTTTGCGAGACGCAGCACCCCGATATTCGGAATAATCGAAACTGGCCAGCAGGAATCCGGTGGCCAGCGCTTCTGCGCCATGTTGAAGCGGCTGTTTCAACACCGGCGGTACGATGGCAATGGAAGCAATGCAATGTTTCTTTACAGCTTTCGCCAGCGCGCCGGCGGCCTGACGCACCGCTTCGGCGTCGAGCTTGTCGTGTTTGCCCACGCCGATCACATAGATGCGCCGGGTCTTGCCGCGACCTGCTTCAAGTAGATCAAACACCACCTGACCGCTCTTGCCATGCGTTACCCTGGCCTTCTGCAATCGTTCGATTGCGCGAAGGGTTGTTTCGTCCACAAGGTGCGGGGCATCCCCGCAAATCACGCCCTTTTCGGCGATGAACACTGCAATTGCATCGACGCCAGCCGGAGGGGTCGCCTTCACTTCGATTGAAACGTTGGTACTCGTTGGAATCATGGCGATCAGTATAGGCCCGGCACGCGTGAGCGAAAAGCCATCGCAGATCAGTGCCAGCGAAACCTGAAATGACCGCGCCCCGCGAGCAGTGCTCGCGGGGCGCGGACGGCGATAGGCTGGGGCTAAGAATTACTTGTTGAACATCGGGCCGGTGTTGACGTTGGCTGCGCCGGAATCCTTGTTCAGGTCATTTCGCGGGCGAGCGTTGGTCTTGGGAGCCGGTGTCGAAGCGATGTTGCCGCCGCCGCGAACCTGTGACGGGAGGATCAGCACTTCAACGCGGCGGTTCTGAGCCTTGCCCGATTCGCTGGCGTTGCTCGAAACCGGACGCTGATCCGCGTAACCCACCACGCCAATGCGCTGCGGGTTCGTGCCCTTGCTCATGAGTTCTTCACCAACCGAGATCGCGCGATGCGACGACAGGAACCAGTTGTCCCTGTGACCGGCTGCTCGAGTCGCTGGATTCACGACCGGCGAATTATCAGTGTGGCCCGCGACGAGCAGTTCATATGCGCTGGCGGATTGCGAATTGAGGATCGTCGCAAAACGGTCGATCACTTCCTTGGCGCGGGGGGTGACGGTTGCATCGCCCTTGGCGAAGGTGACGTCGCTCTTGAACTTGACGATGCCGCGAGCCGCATCGAAATCGACCAGATCGGGATTGGCATTGGCAAAGGCGGTCAGTTCGTTGGTCAGTGGAGCTGGAAGCGCCTGCCCACCGCCGGCATTGCGCATCGCATCGGCATAGCGGCGATTGAGTTCTTCAAGCTGTGCCTGGGCGTTGGCGAGCTGCTGGCTGAGGTTGGCGACCAGCGCGGTCGAATTGCCGCCCTGGCTCATCAAGGCATTCAACTGCTCCTTGGCCAGTTGAGCTTCACGAGCGGAAGCGGCTGCGTCCTTCTGGGCAGTGCCCAGTTGCTCAGCCAAGCCATCACGATCAAGTTTAAGAGCGTTGTATTTTTCCTGGGAAACGCATCCGGTAACGGCCCCCGCCAGAATTACCGAAGCGACTATACGCGACATCCGTGTCATACCTTAGCCTCCATGCTTAAGAGTGAAATTTCTGTAATCGACGCGCTAGTTTGCCTTGCGTTTCTGGAAATTCAAGAGCTTGAGGCATAAAAAGCGCAAATTTTGCATCGGTCTGGTCTTATTCACCTACCCGGGAATTCCCATCTTCCAACAGCTATTTTGCACTCTTGCCGATGATTCCACCGATCAGGGCGAAGACGATCGAAATGCCCAAACCCGCCCCGGCCAAAATCAGCACGCTGGATTTGGTCAGGTCGGTCACGGTCTCAAGCAGATGAGGACGGGTATCGACGATCGCGCTGCCCAATGCAAAGCCGCCGAAGAGTACGACGATGGCTGCGCCGAGCGCTGCGCCGCCGAGTGCGGGGGACATGGCGTCGGACGATTCGACATAGACGGGAGCAAGCGCCTTTCCGCGTCCGATGGCCGCGGCGCCCGCCGCAGTGCCGCCGGCGACGGTGCCTTGCGCCACCGCACTACCGCTGCCGCTGCCGGTCAGGGCAGAGCCGCTCTTGCTGCCGCCTCGCTTGGTGCCGCCTGGGGCAATTTCGTCGAGGAGTTCCGCGCCGAGACTGGTGTCATCGCTTTCGCGCGTCAGGTCGAGCAGACCCGAGCCGCTGCCGACGCCTTCGAGACTGACCTGATCCGCCATGCTTCCGCCGGATGAGATCGCGGTCTGCGCCATTGGGTCGGCGTGGGCGACGCTTTCGCCGAGCACGTTGATTCCCGATCCGCCGCGCGAACCGGAAAGCGATCCGCTGCTCGAACCCGGCCGGCCCGGTGAAGGAACTCCGCCAACCGAGCCGCTCAAGCCAAGATCCTGAGCCAGCGCCGTATCATCTTTCAACTGCATTCCCGCGCCGCTGCCTGTGCGCCCGCCAAGATCAGTATCAACCAGCGAAATGCTCGATGCGCTACCGGTGCGGCTATCGACCAACCCAATCGGCCCGCCGCTGTCGGATGGACCCAGGTCCGGCGATGGTGCCCCACCGCCAAGGCCGAGTTCGTTTTTCAGCGCTTCAACCTGGTCCGCTTTGAACATCAGCTTCGCGCCGTCGCGGAATTCACGCAGCCGGCCTTCACGCGCGTATTGCTTGATCTCTTCTTCGTTCTTCCCCAGGGCAGCCTTGGTCTCGTCCAAGGTGTAAAACATTTTTGCCATCATGGTGCGAACTCCTGGTTGTTACTCAGCCTTCTGCGGCGCCTCAACGGGCGGGCGCTCGATGTTGCTGTTCTGAACTCGATTGTTCTGCTGTTCCTGCTCGACCAGCGTGCGAACTTCCTCGGGCGACGGATCGGGCGTATTAAAATGCCCCAGCCGACGGTCATAACGAAAATTTCGCGCTGCTCTTAATCGCAGCAGCGAGTCTCCCGGGAAAAACTGGTACGCACAGATCGTCTGCGAGTCGATGTCGAGCAGGTAGCATCCAAATGTCTGCGGTGAAAATTGCGCGGGGACGATAAACACGCCCGCCCCGCCGCCGATCGGTAACTGGTTTTGACCGTAGGCTGCCGGTAGAAAACCGGGCATCGAGCTGCGTGACAATAGCACAACCAGCACCCCCGCGAGTAAGATCGCGTTGGTCCACAGCCCGATCACCATCAAACGTTGGCTTGGAAGACGGAGCATAAATCCACAGCGTGCGAGTCGATCCAACCGGCCCGTCGGTCGATAGTTACGTCTTGTGTTAGTATAGCCAAGAGCGCTGGAATCCTGCAACTTGGCATAGTTTTCGCACATGACTGATAAATAGCCTGCTCAGGAGCCTTTTTCGTGGATCGTTCAGACCCGGTCGTCCCAACCCATGCCGTTCATTTGCAGCCTCGATCGGCTCGGCATCGAGGGCATTGGCTTCAAATCGGGCATTCTCATGGGTTTGAATGGAATCATCTGGATGTTTCCATCCCGCAATTGCCTCATCAACTGCATGGCGTGCGGATTGTGCATTTGAGCGATGCCCATCTCCTTCCGCGCTGGAAGCCGGCTTATGACCAGCTTCTTGCCCGCCTGGCGGATCATCCGCCGGATCTGGTGCTCTTCACCGGCGACCTGGTCGATCACAAGCTGGACCATCGCGACACCCTGCCCACCGCCGAGCGATTCGTAAAAGGACTATCGGCTCGGCTGGGCGTGTTTGCCATCGCGGGCAATCACGATGGCGATTTCATCGGGCCTCGATCAACCAACTGGAACATCAACTGGATCGATCGCAAGTTCCTTCGGCTGGAATCGGCGTCAGCCGCGGTTGAACTCATCGGCCTGCCGAGTGTTCGAAGACAAAGTTTCGATCCCGAGTGGCTGACCACCCTTCCCCCGCACACCGTTGGCGTGCCGCGCATCGCGCTCGGCCACTATCCCGATCAGGTGCGATACATTTCATCGCTGAGTGCCGACCTCATGCTTTCGGGTCATACGCATGGCGGGCAAATCTGCCTGCCCAACGGATGCGCCATCATGACCCACGACACATTGCCCAAGCGCATGGCCCGCGGCGCTCACCGGTTCGGACCCACCACGCTGGTTGTCAACCGCGGGTTCGGGCTGACGCGCTGGCCGATCAGAATCTTTTGCCCAGCCGAGGTTGTGGAAATTCGCCTGACCTGCGAATGAACTACGACGGCCTGCCAAAATGGGCGATCTCGGCATGGGTGATCCGGCGATAATCGATCAGCGGCATCGTCACGGAATCGGTGTGCGTGCCCGCTTGAAACGTCACCAGATCATCTTTCACCAGCGACTCATCGATCAACGTCGGCATGCCAAACAATTTTCCGATCGGCGGCTCAGCACCCAGTTCGCAACCGGGGAAAAGACGCTCGAGCATCTGCTCATTGGCCAGGCAAACATCCTCGGCATGAAGTTGCAATCGCAGCTCGTTCAAATCCACGCGATAAGAAGCCGGCAGCGCGCACATGACCCATTGATTATCCGCGCGTACCACCACGGGTTTGATGACTTTCTTGCCGGACACATGTTCGTTGGCCGCCAACTCCTGCGAGGTATAAGCCGGCTGGTGTCGGGAAACCTGGTAGTGAACGCCATGTTCATCGAGGTAGGATTGCAGATTCATGACATACTCCGTTTCAGAATCCAGACCCATTGTTGCCTTGCCGGTCATATTATGGAAACAAAAATTGTGCAAAATTGAGTGATTTTGCGTGATGTGTGCAAAAAATGTTTTAGGCCTTCGGCCTGCCATGTCCCGGCCCTGCGTACATTGGGGCCAATTCCAACCGAGAAAACCACGTCTCAACCGATTCTCGTGAGTCCCGGTTTCCAGTATTCCGCGATGGCTACGCCCGTGAATATTCACAAAGCAGGTTTTCGCCGCTTGCGGCTAAGCGCCAGCGCATTCATTTTGCATCGCGCCAAGCCGCAAGCGGCTTAAATCGAGCAACCAATCGGACGCAAGTGAAGCTGTGAATGGTAAAGAGATTACGCCGGCCAACTCATGATTTGTCATCAGCCAGGATCACGAGCTTAAAATGTCTCGATTTTCACTCTTGATGCGTATGACATTTCATGTCATAATCAATCCATGTACGAAATCCGCGTGACGGCGGAAGCGCGGACTGGATTCTTGTCGCTGCCGGCCAGCATTCAACCGCGCGTTCAACAGGTCTTTGAAAGACTTATTCGCTGGCCAAGCATCAGTGGTGCAAAGCCTCTGAAGCGCGAATTAAAAGGCGCATATCGCATTCGCACGGGTGACTGGCGCGTTCTATTTACTGTCGATCCGGCTTCTCAGCGAATCACAGTTTTTCGAATCGATAATCGCCGGGATGTTTACGAGTGAGGTGTTTATGAAAATTCAAACGATTACACGCGGAGGCAAGCGATTTGCACTCGTTTCCATTGCCGAATATGAACGGCTGGCGGGCATGCCACCATTTCCCAAAGTGGATGCAGATGGGACAAGCAACGCAATTGAATTTGCCCGCACAGCGATCGCTCGGCGACTCATTCAGGACCGCCGCGCCGCCCGGCTGACCCAGCAACAACTCGCTGCTCTCGCCGGCGTGCGCCAGGAAACCATTTCCCGCTTGGAATCCGGCAAACACACTGCAAGTGTCCGAACCATCGACCGGATTGATCGGGCGATTCGCAAGGCACGGCCTGGAGCAGCTAGACCGTCACGAAAGAGCGCGTAATATCCTCGCGAAACCTTATTACGCCGCTGCGTGCTCGGCGATTCTTCCTTGGCTATCGACCTGGTCGAACTTCACCGCCACGCGTTTGCTGACGCCTTGTTCCTGCATGGTCACGCCATATAGCACGTCGGCGATTTGCATCGTGCGTTTGGAGTGGGTGATGACGATGAACTGGCTCATTTCCAGGAATTCCTGGACGATCAGGTTGAAGCGCTGGTTGTTGGCTTCGTCCAAGGCGGCGTCCACTTCGTCGAGGATGCAGAAGGGGCTGGGCTTGGATTTGAAGATGCTCATGAGCAGCGCGACGCAGGTCATGGTCTTTTCGCCGCCGGAAAGCTGGCTGATGGAGCACGGCTGCTTGCCCGGCGGCTTGGCGATGATTTCAATGCCGGCATCGAGAAGATCGATTTTGGGAGGGGCAAGGGGCGAGGGATCAGGGGCGAGGGAAGGATCGACATTCTGTTCTTGCCCCTTGCCACTTGCCCCTTGCCCCTGTTCGAGCAATTCGGTTTCGAGATATACGTCCGCCTTACCCCCGCCGAAAAGCTTGCGGAACATGCCCTGGAAATGCTCGCGGACGGCATTGAAGGTTTCTTCAAATCGCAGGCTGCTCTCGCGGTTGATCGTGTCGATCAATTCTTCAAGCTGCTGTTTCGAAGTCGTCAGGTCGGTCAATTGGGTCGCGAGGAACTGCTCGCGCATTTCGAGTTCCTGCTGTTCGGTGATGGCGTCGAGATTGACGTTACCCAGACGATGAATCTTGTCGCGCAGTTCCTTGATCTCTTCACCAACCGCGTCCCAGTTCATTTCGCTGGGCTCGTATCCTTCGGCGTATCGAGCGGGCAGGTCGAGTTGCAATTCTTCCATTGTCCGCTGGACGAGCGATTCGAGTCGCACCTTCACTTCACCGGCGCGAAGCTGTACATCGTGCAATTCCTGCTCGGCTGCGGTGTGCGATTCGCGGATCACTTCGACCCGGCTGGTCAGGTCCTGCACCTGCTTTTGATATTCGCTGACTCGCGCGCCCAGCGATTCGGTGCGCTGCTTCAATTCGGTTTGCGTCGATGCAAGGGTCGCTTCAACATGCTGCGCCGACGCGATCTCGTGTTCGACCTGCCCGCGTCGGGATTCGGTGGACTGGATCGACTTTTCGATGCGCTCGATCTGCTGGCCGAGTTCTGATTCCTGAGCGGTCAGCCGTGCAACCGCCTGCTCGGCGGCCAGCTGTTTCTCCTGCACCTGGCCGAGCGTAACACGGCAACGGGTCAATTCTTCGCCAAGCACGCGCAGTTCATCTTCCGTCTGTGTCTGGCGGGCGGTCATTTCCTCGATGTGCTGCTGGCGCGCGGCCTGGTCGGATTCCAATTGCTGCCGCTGGGCGGCCACGCGAGTTTCTTCGGTGGCCAGGCGATTGGCTTGCTCAAGCAGATTTTCAAGTTCGCGATCAAGCACGACACGTTCGCGATCGTGCGCCGCCAACTTATCGCCAGCCTGGGCAAGCTTGCTCGTCAGTTCGACCTTGTTCGTGTTGGACTGATAAATCTGATTGCGAAGCGTATTGAGCTCTTCTTCGATCGCGCGAGCCTGGTTGCTGCCATCGGCAAGCTGGCGATTGAGAATTTCGATGCGGGAATCGACCTCGGCAATTTGCGATCCGATGGCGACCAGTTCGGAACGGCGGGAAAGCAATCCCATCGCAGCAGTCAGGGGCCCAATGCGCAGCGTGCCGTCGGCTTCGATCACTTCGCCCGCCAGCGTCACATAACGTCGATCTTTCGGGCCGGTTTGGTGAAGCTCCCGTGCTGTCGCCAGATCGTTCACGATGTAGGTTTTGCCAAGCAGATGCTGGACGACCGTGCGGCTGGATTCATCGAACCAGACCAGGTCAATTGCGGAACGTCCCGCCTTGATCACGCCATGCGAAACGGTGGTGGATTCGTAAATGCCAGTGGTTCGCTCGATATCGATGCTCTTATCGGGTAAAGAGGCTGATCGATCGAGTTGATCGATGCAAAGCAGATTGACCCGCCCGGCAAGTTCGTTCAATTCCTCGGCTGCGACAGCGGCGGATTCCTGGGAATCGGTCACCAGCGTCTGATCCTGACCATTGAGCGCCGCTTCGATCGCGTGGGCATTTTCGACATCCACTTGAAGCAAATCCGCCACGATGCCGCGAATGAACGGGAATTTTTCATTTCGTTGCCGAAGAACCGATTTCACACCTTCGCTTACACCCTCGCGGCGTGCTTCCAGATCGGCCAGCAAGGTTTGACGAGAGATCAGGCCGGACCGATGTTCCTTGGCCGCTCCAACCTGTTGCGTCAGCACTTCAATCTGTTGACCCAGCGCGGCAGCATCGGACTTTTTGCCATCCATTTGCGACTGCTGCTGATGGATTGCCGCAGCGACTTGTTCCATTCGCAAAGCCAGTTCCTGCTTTTGAGATTGAATCGCCTCAACCTCAGCCATCACAACTTGCCGGCGCTCAGACAGACGCTGCTGCTGCGACGCGAGATTTTTCCGCTCGATTTGAATCGAAGAAAGCCGATTCGACGCAGCCGCGAGTTGGCGCATCAGATCGAGAACCGTTTGCTTGTCCTGTTCGATCTGCTGATCGAGGTCGTTCAACTGCAACTGATAATCGCGATAGGATTGCTGTTTCTGGTCGATCTCGGTTCCGCGCGATTCAACTTCGGCGGTGAGATCGATCAATGATTGCTGCTCGGACTTGAGAGATTGGCTGGCCTCGGCGAGCTTGGCTTTGGCAGCGGTTTGATCCGCCTGGAATGAGTCAATTTGCTCGGCAATCTGCCTGAGCTGCTGCTGGGCGTACTGTTGCCGCTGCTGCGCGGATTGCATCTGCGCCTGGGCCTGCACCAGTTCGTATTCGACCTGCTGGCGCGTCTGCAAAGCTGCGTCCAATTGCTCGCGCTGCGAAGCCAGAGCATTTTGCTGGGTTTGAAGATCGCCGCTCAAGTCGTCCAGACGAAACTGCGCATCGGCCCGGCGAGTTTCCAGTTCAGCCGCCTGCTTGTGCAGTGTGTGATATTCCTGAAGCGAATAGCTCAAACGCAATTCACTGAGACGAACCGTGTGTTCCTGAAACGTGCGAGCGCGACCCGCCTGCACCCTGACGCTGCGAAGGCGCTTTTCGACTTCTTCGACGATGTCGTGCAATCGCAGCAGGTTTTGATCGACGCGCTCGAGCTTTCGTTGGGCTTCCTTCTTTTTGACCTTGTACTTGGAGATGCCGGCGGCTTCTTCGAAAATGATCCGGCGTTCCTGCGGGTTGCTTTCCAGCATGGCGGCAACCTTGCCCTGCTCGATGACGCTATAGGCATCGACACCGACGCCGGTATCCAGGAACAGATCGCGGATGTCCTTCAAGCGAGTCGTCTGATTGTTGAGCTGATATTCGCTGGTGCCGTCGCGGAACAACCGCCGGCCGACGTAGACCTCGTCGGATTCGATGTTCAGGGTTCGCTGGCCGGCCGAATTGGCGGGGTTGTCGAAGACGAGCACGACTTCCGCCATGCCCCCCGCCTTGCGGCTGGAGGAGCCGTTGAAGATGACGTCCATCATCGCGTCGCCGCGAAGACTTTTGGCGCTTTGCTCGCCGAGCACCCACTTAAATGCGTCAACGACATTGCTCTTGCCGCAGCCGTTGGGTCCGACGATGCCCACGATGGGCGCATCGAAGACAAACTCCGTGCGATCGGCAAAACTCTTGAAACCGTGAACGATGAGTTTCTTGAGGCGCATTCGTGTAGGTCCTCCATGACCTGCAAAATCACCCGTTACTTCGGGAGACCATAATTCTTCAAAGCGTCGTCAACCTTGTCGATCTTCTCCGACTCCGGTTGAGGCTCGCTGTCGATTGGGGGCGCTTCCTGCGCCTGTTGTTCGACATACGACGGCTCCTGCAGCACAAACGAAACCGGCTGGCTCACTTGGCCGGCGTTGGCCGACAAATGCTTGCCGTCGGTCAACTGCTGGAGCAACGCGACAACGTCACAATAATTGAAATCGAGGCGTTTGTCGCCTGGTGCGCCGTCGCCGCCCAATCGGGCGACCAACTCGGCGGCGTCGGGGGTCGCCAGGAACCATACCGGCTCGGGCAGCTCCAACCCTCGATAGAACACCGTCACCACGTCGCGATTGGGTTCAGAGGAAATGCTGAAACGCTTGTCCACCGCGGTAAAAAGCATCGGCAGGTTCAAATGAGGCTTATTGCCGATCACCGCGATGCGAGGCAAACCCGAGCGGGAGGCGTAAATAATGGGCGGACCCTTCGATTGCACGATGTCCAGGATAAATTTGTCCGCTATCGCGCGGGAAACGATATACGGATCATCATGCAGCGCCAGCGTTCGATAGGCTTCGAGACGAACGAGTGTTTTATCGCTATCGAGCAGAGATCGAAGTGTCTGGTTGATGATCGGAGAATTGGGCAGTTTGGCGAGGGTCTGCACCGCGTTGATCTGGAATGGATGTTCTGAATCCCTGGCCATCTCCATTAAAACGGCTTGCGCGCTGCTATCGCCCAGAAACGCCGCCGCCCGCGCTGCCGCGAAAGCGATATCCGGCTTTTCGCTGGTCATCAGCGGCACGATGAACGGCAGAATCGTCTGGCCCAGGCCTTCCCAGCAATAACTGATATCAAGCAGCGGAGCATCAGGCTTGTTCGCTTCCTCGATCAGTTCCTTGGTCTTCATCACCGTGAAATCGGGTGAGGAATAGATGTAAAGGTGTTGAACGACCTGCGCGAAATGATCCCAGTCTTCGCCATATTTGTCGGGAACGCCCATGGTGATGATCGCTTCATCCCGGGCGCCAGCCGTATGAATGTCCTGATAGGCCTGGTCGATTCGGTTTTCGATCGATCGCGCCAGCGCTAGCTGAGGCTGACGTAATCGCAGGACCAATGCCCTTTCGATCAGGGTCGAACCGCCGTTCATTACAACCGCGCGGCGAAGGCTCGCCCGCGCCTCAGGCGTCGGCTGGCCGGATATCATGTCATAACCCGGATTCACAAACAGCGGGCCTGAGCCGGTCGCCCATACATCGACCGTGTATCCCGGCGCCTGCGTATTCGCGCCGTTCAATTTCAGGTCGGAACTGTATAACACGCCATGAGCAAGGCTCGACGTGGGATTTCCCTCGATCGCGCTGACATACAGATCAAATCGCTGATGTTTTTTCGCGCCGGGGGGAATAAATCCGTCTACCCGAACAATGGCAAAGCGATTGTCCTTGAGAATGTCCTCGGGCTGCATGTCTTCAAAGCCATGCTGGGCGCTGCCGAAACCGTGCTTGACCATTTCCTTGAGGATGAACTGGCGGACATTGGTCCCGGCAAAGCTGTCGCCGGTGCCGTGCAGATTGCTGACCAAAGCAAAGCTGGAAACAGGCAAAGCCTGGGCGTTTTGCAGTTCGCAGCGTTCAAGAATGGTGTCTTTGAGAAACGCGGGAACTTTCCTCGGCGGCAGGGTCGGATATCGCGCCGCCATCACCGGCGTTTTGGTCGCTTTGCTGCTTCCCCCGCCGCACCCGCCGGTCCAGACCAATGCGCAGACCATCAGGCCGGTCAGCGCCCTTTTTAATGACCAAATCGGTCCTTGGGTGCGTTTCATGGGCAAAAACCTCCTAGATTTATCGGACGAACCACGCAATTGGCTTGAAATAAGCATTTAGCCCCGCCGCTTGCGGCGCGTTTTCGAGCGCCAAAACCCGCCGCAAGCGGCGGGGCTAAATGAATCAATGACTCATGATTCAAACGTCGCTGGTTTGCAGGGGCTCGCTACTTACGAGCCGGGTTGAAGAATTCGACTATCCACCCCGCCCGCCTGCGCGGCTTTGCGGGACTTGGGTTTTGGGGACTGCTCTTCGCCCTCTTCGTGTTCGGCCGCCCCATTGCTGGGGACCACCGGCTCGATAAACAGCCGGCCCTGCTGCGGATCCTCAAACCGCTTGGCATCCAGCACGGCGCGGGCTTCATCCACCAGTTCTTCCAGGGTCTTGAACTGACGATAGACGCTGGCGAATCTCACGTACGCCACCTGATCGACGCGCCTCAAGCGGTCGGAGACCATGCCGCCAACAACAGTAGTCAAAACTTCGCGATCGTGCGACTTAAAAACCTCTTCCTCGACCTCGTCGGCCAGCCTTAACAATTCGGCCTCGGGAACTGGCCGTTTGAAGCAGGCGCGTTCCAGGCCGGTGATGATTTTATTGCGATCCCACGGAACGCGCCGGCCGTCGCGCTTGACGACGGTCAATCGAACATTGGCTTCAATGCGTTCGTACGTCGTAAATCGCTTGGAGCAACTGAGGCATTCGCGTCGCCGGCGGATCGAGCGCCCCCCATCGCAGGTGCGCGAGTCGATGACCTTCAGGCTCTCCTTTTCGGCATGGCAAAAGGGGCAGCGCATTGACAATCAGATTACCGTTTCGAGCCAGCAAAGGCAAAATGATCTTCCTCCTCAAAAAACGCCCACGGCGCCGCCGTGGAACGCAGTCTTAAGGAATCTACCGACCCCGCTGCGGCCCTTGATTTTGCGACGGAGCGGGCGGTGTCCTTGGCTGTGCTGCCGGGGCTCGCGAAGGCGCCTGCGCTGCGGGCCGCTCATAGTTCCGCAATCGCGATTCACCCGCATCCCGTGCTTGAGCGTCACGATTCAACCCACCATCTCCACGAGAAGGCGCGGGTGGCGTTCGCGGAGTCGGAGTGGGTTGAGGTTCGGGCCTTTGGGTAGGCGGGGCAACCTGCCGCGGCTGAGGATTGGCTGGACGAACGTCCGGCTGAGCGGGCCGCGCATTCGGCACGACGATCTGGCGAGGCGAGGAATCGACCGCGCCACGATTTCCATTGTCATTGCCACGATTTCCACGATCCGCTTGATTGTCACGATTCGGCGCCGGCGGAGTACGAGGCGTGTCCACGTTGCCAGGCCTCCACTGCTGGCGATCACGAACCTCCCAGCCATTGTTGGTCCGGCGATACACGTTGCCTTCATGATCCGCAAAGACATCGTTGCTTCGCTGATCGTCGCGGCGAACCGTTGGCTGAGGACGACCCATCGCCGGAGGTGTGCGTGGAGTCACGTGCGCGACCGGACGAACATCGTTTCGACGTTCATACACATTACGCGAAAATCGATCTTCCGTATTGACACGCGCATTCGGCACTACGATTCGATTATTATTGCGATCGTTGCGAACATTCGGTTCATTTCGAACACGGGCGATGTAGCTGCGGCGGAACATGTCTTCATGCACGTCGTGATGGACGATCACCGGACGATAGCCGCCATATCCAAACCACGGATCGCGACGGCCCCAAGATCGTGAGCCTTGGCCGATCCAGATTCCGCCGCCCGAGCCGGCCGCCAGACCAAAGCTGAAACCCCAGTGTCCCACATAACTGTTGTAATGAGCCGCAAAACCAAACGTGAGCGGCCGAGCGTAATAACGGCGACCCCACCAGGGGTTGTAATGATAGCCCGTGCCATACACCACCACGCCGCGATACGTGTAGCAACCGACATAACCCGGCGTGTAGCCCACGTAGACGAAGTCAGGTGTGTAGCCATACACATGACAAAACCGGACCGAATAAATCGGACAGGACGGCGGCAATCGGTAGATCACCTGTGGAACGGTTGTGCAAATGTCCCAAGGCCCCACGGCGCTGATGGAGCTATACCAAACCGCATCATTGCAGGCGTAATAGCGGTTCTCGGCAAACACCACCGGCGTATCGGTATTGACCGCGTACGTGATGGGTAAATCCTCAACCGCCTGGAACTGCGGCGCACCGTCGTATTGCACGGTCGGCTGATCGAATTGCTTGCGATCGACGGCCGCGGTTTGCGGAATTTCCGCATCCGCCAGCGCATCCGATGCCGCTTGCGTGCCGGCCACGTGCGCCAGTACATCCCCTTGCTCGCTGTTTGGCGGAATGTGTTTGAAATCCTCGGGGAGTTGATCGGGCGCAACATAGGTCCATGGCCCGTTGCGATTGGGCGCGGTGTACCAGCGGCCTGACAGCAACACGAATTGCTGCTGATTGTCAATTTGAACAAATACATCCGAATCGGTATTGGCCACATACAGCAAGCCGACATTCGGAATCGTCGCCATCTGGACCGGCCCGTCGGTCCAGATCAGTTCGGTGGGTTCCGTGGCCGTGACGATTTCAAGCGCAGCAGCCTTCGCGGCATCAACCGGTTGTTCCGGGTCCTTGTAATCCGACGAATCCGCCAGCGCGGAAACATCCTGCGGCACACCCTGTGCCGTTCGGAATGGACCCAGCGGATCAGGCGCGACGAACCACATGCCGGCGCCTTTCAAATAATAATTCTTCGTCCGCGGATCGAGCACGACAAAGAAGGGCGTGTTGGCGATTCGCATCAACTGCGAATTATCGATATTCGTCAGACGCGGCGGACCATCGTATTGAACCTTGATGGCTGGATGATCGCGAAAAATAATCTTCGGCGGATTGTTTTGCAGGTCGGCGGAGTCGTCGTTTTCCTTCTGAACCGTTTCGAGCATCGACAGCAATTGATCCAGCGAAAGAACGGCCTGCTGATCGGTCATGGCCTTGGCAATGGTGTCGCCAAGCGAATTGGAAGCCTGGTCCTCCATGCCCGGGAATCGAGTCTGTGTGACTTTGACATCGAGGATATGAACCGTGCGGGCGACGCGATCGGTATCAACCTGGCTTTCCAGCCAGACCGCGCCATAAATCGGGTCCTGGTTGGCCTTGGTTACCGAGACGGCAGCGCGTCCCTTGATGGTGTTGCCCTGAAAATCTTCGAGCTGCGGCTGGAAGATCATGACCTCGCTGTCGCCGTTTTGCAGAACGAGCGGCCAGCGGGATTGATCCGGCTGAGCATCGCCGGGCACATCCGCCTGCGGCGTGACCTGCGTCATGCCAAATCGCGCCATTCCCATTAAAATGGCGGTAACGAGCGCCAATCGGCTTATTCGTCTCAGCATAAAATAACCTCCATCTCGCAAGTCGCCATTTTGTCAGACAATCTGAACGACTTAAAGTTAGCTCGCGACGACAGTTGGAATTCTAGGCTCGACACGCTTGGACCGTGCGATTACCCTGCCTGCCCGAAAATGCCTGAACCGACCGACATTGAAAAGTCCTTCCTCGTCCAGAAATTCGCGAAATTGCGTTTCGGGGCGCTCCATATCGTCGGCTACAGCGTGGCAGGCGAGGAAACCGTTGTCCAGGTGCCCGAACTCAACGTCTGTTTCGACATTGGACGCGCCCCCCACTTTTCGCTGACCAGCGACATCGTCTGCATCACGCACAGCCACATGGACCATATTGCGGGCGTGGGTTATTACCTCTCGCAGCGAGCATTTCAGGGAATGAAAGGCGGCACGGTGCTCTTGCCGCGGGAGATCGAATACCCGGTCGATCAGCTCTTGCGATGCTGGCGCGATGTCGAACGCCGGACTACACCATACGAACTGATTCCCATGCGCGCCGGCGAACTTTATGAAGTGAGGCGGGACTTCGGCATCCGCGCATTCGCCACCCACCACGGCGGGGCAAGCCTGGGATATTCCCTCATCAGTATTCGCGAAAAGCTCAAACCCGAATTCAACGGCAAGCCCGGCCCGGAACTGGTTCAGATGAAAAAAGATGGCGTCGAGATTCAATATCGCATGGAAGTGCCAATGGTCGCATTCCTCGGCGACACCACCGCGGGACCGGTGTTCGACCATCCCGACGTACAGAATGCGCAGATTCTCGTCACCGAATGCACCTTTTTCGATTCCATCCACCGCACCAAAGCCAAGGCCGGCAAGCACTTGCACCTGGATCAATTCGTCGAATTGCTTCCGAAGTTGAAAAATGAGTACATCGTCATTTCCCACGTTTCCCGGCGCACCGGAATCCGCCGAGCGAAGAGCCAGCTTCGTAAACGAATTGGCGACGAGCAGATGAAGCGGATCCATTTCCTGATGGATTTTGAAGGCGCCAGTGATGCCGGCGACGTCGAATCCGTTGGCCCGCCGCCGGCCGATACAAAGGAATAACTCTTTTCAAGATTTTGCGGAACCTTTTCTCGCCCGGCACGTCTGACCTCCATGCGCATCGGCTGATGCGCTCATATGGAGGTCAACATATGAAATTCGCATCATTCGCGCTGGCGGCCATCGGAATTCTCGGAATCTCTAGGCTGGCGACAGCGCAATCTCAGCAACTGGTCATTCACGAATGGGGCACTTTCACCGCTTTGCAGGATGCGAATGGGAATGCCATCACCAACATCAATCAGGATGTCGAGCGCCTGCCCAGCTTTGTGAAAAGCCTTTCCCCCGAGTCCGATGCCAAAGGCTTGCCGCCGGTTCCGGGCATCACGATGCGATTGGAAACGCCGGTCGTTTATTTCCATCTGCCCGCCAATAGCGGTCCGGTTCGATTGACCCTATCTGCCGAATTTCACGGTGGATTGCTCACCCAGTATTACCCCGATGCAAAGCTGGTTTCCGTGACCGATCCGAAGATGATGGACAGCCACACGTTCGGATCGCTCACGTGGGATAATATCACCGTCGGCACCACAGTTTCCGGACCGGAGACGACTTCACCAATCTGGTTGGCCCCGCGCAAAGTCGACGCTGCAAACGTCACCGCAACCACCGGCCAAAGCGAACGATACCTTTTTTATCGCGGAGTGGCACATATTGATTCTCCGTTAAAAGTCATTCGTCGCGAAAATACACTTCGCGTAGCAGGACAATCAGGAACGCGTTTGGAAGACTTGGGCGCGATGGCGGAAAAGCCGGTCTGGCTGGTCGATATTCGCAGTGACGGCAAGAGCGCATTTCGAAAGATGCAGGTGGATAACCCCCTGCTTTGCTCGGCGCCGCCGACTTCGCCGGCTGAGTTTAAACCATCCGATTATTCTGCTGACCGTCTAACCGCGCTGCGCGCGGAAATGAAAACATCGCTCGTCTCGGCTGGCCTGTTCGAAGACGAAGCCGCCGCGATGCTCAATACCTGGGAGCAAGCCTACTTCAAATCGCCCGGCACACGCGTCTTTTTCATTGTCCCCAGAACATGGGTCGATCAAACGTTGCCCTTAAGGGTTTCCGTGCCTGCCACCATCGAACGCGTGATGGTCGGACGGATCGATTTGGTCACGCCCAAGCAGCGCGAGCTGGCTGCCCGGTTTTTAATGACCGACTTACGCGGGCCGATCTCCATGGAGCTTGGCCGGTTTGGCCAGCCGATTATTGAAGAGGAAGCCCGGCTTGCCAAAGTCCAGCAGCAACAATAAATCCCGCCAATGAGCCCAATCAGAATTCCCAATACCCCGCTGCGCTGCCAGCCGCAATGCCAACCAATGCGACCCGCCTTCCCGTAGGGGGTGGTACCACTCCACCCCGCCCCGTTCGCCCAGCGAAGGCGGGCGAGGATTGGCAGCGATTCTGGCTAAAGGGCCAATACCCAACCCCCAATGACCAACAAAATCCCTATGACAAATGACCAAATCAGAATGACGAAGATCCAGTGACCAATGGCTCCTTTGTTGCGCCATGCGGACTCATGTCGCGCAACTCCAATTCCCAAATCCACAATCCGAAATCCGAAATCCGAAATGCCCACAGCCCCGGGGCTAAAGCCCCGGGCTTTGCCCGGGGACCGATCAACTGGAGATGAATTTCACTCCACAATTCAAGTCCCACGGTCTTTCAACCGTTCTCTCTTTTTCCCCTTCATTTTCTTAATCTGTGTCATCTGTGAAATCTGTGGATAAAAACTCCGTTTCTCAAGGCTCTCAGAAACTGCACAGAATTGCGCGCAATTTGATGGGTCGGGCGGGAGGAATTACATGGAAACTGCGCGCATTGTTCACGGATCTGCACGTTTCCCGAAGTGACCTTGACAATGTAAAGCTGCCGACGGTGTCGGTAGTGAATTTCTCAAAGGACCTGTTCCGTGAACTGCTCGAACATCGTCACCTCCGGCCAGGGCCGAAGACAATGATATTCTAGTAAGCTTGGGAAACGATGGGGAATTCTAAATGCGCTTATAAGTTGACCACCTCCCGCACGGCCGCGATGATGATCTCCATCCCTTCGGCAGGAGATTATCTCATGAAGCCCATTCGCGTTTGCATGGCTTTTGTGCTTTCATCATTGATCTGTTCGATCTGTGCTGCACAGGCTCCGACGACACAAATATCACGGGCGCCGGTGAACCCGGCATTGCCAACGTTGTTTGTCGTCGGCGATTCCACGGCCAGCAATGGCCCGCGTAATGGCTGGGGCGATCCGCTGGCGGATTATTTCGATGAAACCAAGATCAATGTCCGCAATCGCGCGCTGGGCGGGCGCAGCAGCCGGTCGTATATCTCGGAAGGTCACTGGGCGGATGTGCTCAAGGAAATGAAGGCCGGCGATTTTGTTCTCGTTCAATGGGGCCAAAACGACGGCGGGCCGCTGGATACCGGGCGGGCACGCGGGTCGTTGCCGGGGCTGGGCGAAGAAACCAAGGAGGTGCTCATGCCCGAGACCGGCGAGATAGAGCCGCCGCCGAAGGGAACCAAAGAGGTCGTCCACACGTTCGGCTGGTACATGCGAAAATACGTCAGCGACATCAAAGCCAAAGGCGCGACGCCGATTCTGATGTCGCTCACCGCCAAAGACCTGTGGCTGGCGGATGGGAAGAATCGCCGACCATACGACAAGTATCCGGAATGGACGCAGGCCGTCGCCACATCCGAAAAAGTCGCGTTCATGGATTTCATCAACATCATGGGCGACCAGTTCGACAAGCTCGGACAGGCCAAGGTGCATCCGATGTTTTCAGACACAACCCACACCCGCGAAACCGGCGCAGACATGAACGCCGCCGGCGTGGTGTCGGGGCTGAAATCGATGAACAGCCCGCTCGTGACCTATTTAAATGACAAGGGTAAAGCCGTGGCGGCTTGGAAGAAGGAATAGGAATGCCATAGCAACAGTTGCGCCGCGAGCTTGCGTACCCGGCTCCTGTGGATCAGTTCTTTTTCAATGGTTTGCGACTGCGTTTAAGAAAGCCCAATCGACGCTTTACCTCATTCAATGTGTAGACCGGCGAATCCGCGTTGCGACGCCTGGCAGTTCGCAGAATGCGAATGTCCTCGGCATCTTCCAGGGCTTCCATAACCCTTTCATAGTCCTTAATCGTCAGCACGGCGAATTCCTTGCGACCATTGCGACTGATGAATTCAGGTTTCAACTTAACCATTGCATTACGCTCCAAATCAATCGTAGGCCTTCGAGCGATGGCTAACATGTTGTACCACGACGGAGTTCTCTTCGATATCGAATAATACTCGCCAGTCACCCACGCGAAGGCGATATTCAGGCGTAAAACGTGTGAGGCGCTTCACATTGCCCGCCAAATCATTTTCCAGGGCTTGGATCTTCAAAAGAATTCGACGCGAAACTTCGGGAGACAATTTCTTCAAATCTCGCAGAGCTTCTTCTTTGATAACTATTCGATATCGCATCCCGCTCTGCCTCGAATAGATCCTTAAACTACTGGGATCGTCGTTTGCAATTCGAGAATACATGCAATTGAGGTTTCCTGCTACCTACCCACGGCCCTAAACGTCCGAGAATCCTCAACCCTGCGCGTCGGGAACGCCGATAGCGGATGAAGTGATCCTTCAACGCGCATCAAAGACGCTTTCCACGCTTGGCCGCAGATTACGTTCGCTGCAGGCGAAGCACATCAATTGCGCAGTAGAGCTGTCTGAACTTCTGGGGCGCCGGCCGATCAACCTGGATACTCCTGAGCTACAGCGATTCCTCGCGGGTAAAGTCGTGCTCGTAACCGGAGCCGGCGGGAGCATTGGCTCGGAGATTTGCCGGCAGACCATGAAATTCTGCCCCGCCCGCATCATTCTGATCGATCGCGCTGAAAATGCGCTGTTCGAAATCGATCGTGAACTTCGCGAACGCTGGGTCGGAGCCGACATCACGCCCGTCGTGGCGGATATCTGCGACGCCAAGCGCATCGATCAGGTGTTTGGTTCGATGGCTCCTCAAGTGGTGTTTCATTGCGCAGCCCACAAGCACGTACCGATGATGGAAGCCAACCCCGGCGAAGCCGTCAAAAACAATGTTTTCGGAACAAAGATCGTCGCCGACGCTGCGCTGGAACACGGCGCGGCTGCGTTTGTGATGGTCAGCACAGACAAAGCAGTCAATCCCACCAGCGTGATGGGCGCAACCAAGCGCGTGGCGGAACTTTATGTGCAGTCACTTAACAATAGCAGGCAGCAGGCAGTGGGCAGCGGGCAACAAGAGATGAAGCCGCCAGCCGCCAGCCGCCAGCCGCCAGCTACCCGTTTTCTCGCGGTTCGATTCGGCAATGTGATCGGGTCATCGGGTTCGGTTGTACCGATCTTTCGCAAGCAGATCGAAGCCGGTGGGCCGGTCACCATCACCCACCCCGACATGCAGCGATATTTCATGACGATCCCCGAAGCCTCGCAACTGGTGATGCAGGCGGGCGCCATTGGTCAGGGCGGGGAGATTTTCATTCTGGACATGGGTCAGCCGGTGAAGATTCTGGACTTGGCGACCGAAATGGTCCGCCGCGCCGGGCTCGTGCCGGATCGGGATATTGAAATTCGCGTGACGGGCATTCGTCCGGGCGAAAAGCTGTATGAGGAACTCGCCTGCGACAACGAGCAGACCCGGCCGACTTCGCACAAGAAGATTCATGTCTGGCAACTTCCCCAGGCCACCACGCAACAGGCGCGTCGAATGCTGGATTTGCTCGGTGCAGTGATCGACGCCGACCGCGATACCGTGGTTCGCACGCTGGCGTGGTGCGTGCCGGAATATCGGCCGGTTGCAGAGCCCGTTGCCCTGCCCCAGACACCCGGCAACAATGAGCCCGCTCGCACTGTTCCGGCGGATTCGCTCTCCGACCAGGCCACCCGATTGCGGGAATTGGTCCGCGGCAGCACCAGGGCCGCCTAACCCTTACAAACCGCATAAATAGCACCTCATTTCACGCAGGTCTTTTCACCTGCCCGCTTTGTCAGTTCGCCTCCAAACACATCCCGACGATGCAATGAGAGCCATTGAAGGGAAGCATGTACGTCCCAAAACTGCTCGATCGTCGGCGCGTTCGTCGTGTCAGCATTGCCGTGCTGTTGACGTCCGCCCTTTTGCTTATCGTTGCAGTTTTAACGGCGAAAAATAACCGCACGATCTTTGGCCCCAATCTTGGCGGCGACTGGCTGGCGTTCCACGATGCGGGGCGAATCCTCAACGAATATGGTCCGAATCGGTTGTATGATGTTGGACTTCAGGCCGAGCTTTATCACAACACCTTGCCCGACGAACCACCCGAAGCCAATCTGCCGTTCGCCAATGCGCCATTTGTCGCGGTGATGGCTGCCCCGCTGGCGAAATTGCCGTATATCGCGTCGTATCTGGCGTGGGTGATGATTTCGCTTGCGATATTTGTCGCGGCGTTAATGCTGGCATTGCGGGCGGCCGACATGCCGCGTTCCAGATGGACTTTTTGCCTGATCGTGGGATTGTCGTTCGAACCCCTGATGTTCGAATGCATTCACGGCGGACAAATCTCGGCAATTGGGCTATTCGCATTGACAGCCGCGGCTTTTCTTAATCTTTCAAACAGACCCCTCTCGGCTGGATTGGCACTGGCGGTGTGTATCTATAAACCGACTCTCCTGCCGATCGTTCTCATCATGCTCGCCGCATGCCGGCAATGGCGGGTGCTGGGCGGGTTTATGATCGGCTCGTTACTACTCGGCATTTTTTGCCTGCTGGCCGTCGGGCTGGAGGCGACATTCGATTATCTCCGTATACTGGCCAGTTATGCCGGTTTATGCCCAGGCCCCATCTCCAATGGTATCTTCGTCACCTGGAAATTCATCGACCTGAACTCCTTCCTGAAGCTTTTGGGCACGGACCGGATATGGATCGCCCTGGTCATGCTGGCGGCCGCAATCGAGGTGACGCGAGGCGCACGCTTGCTCTGGAATACGCCGGTTGCACCTGGCACGGACGACCTGCGAATGGCCTGGGCATGTGCATTGAGCTGCACGCTGGTCTTGAACGTTTATGTGGGGATATACGATTCGGTCCTGATCTTGCCCTCTTTATTTATCACAACAGCGGTTGTTTTGAGGCGAGCGGAAGAGGTGCCCTCCATGCTCCGGCTGCTGATGGCATGCGCATTTGTACTCCCCTGGTGCTCGCAAATCATGGCCCGGGAGATGGGATTCCAGCCGTTCACACTGGCGTTGCTGGCGATTGGGGCGATGCAATTCCAGCTTCTCAGCATTGGAAATAAGTCTTATAACATTAAAGTATTCCCAGTCTTTTCGACGATGAGCAGAGTGTGACGTAGGGGCAGAAGTCCAAGTCGTTGGTTTTTGCCCGCTTTGTTCATATTGACGGAACTCGTCAGCCAAGGAAGGCTCGCCAATGCGTACCATTTCAATCATCAATCAAAAAGGCGGCTGCGGTAAGACCACCACCAGTATCAATCTGGCTGCGTGCCTCGCCCGGCTGGGTCATAAAACTGTTCTTGTAGACATGGATCCGCAGGGGCATTGCGGCATCGGCCTGGCCGTGCCGGAAGAACAGATCGAGCGAGGCGTGTACGACACGCTGCTCGAGCCCGGCGATGGTGCCGTCGCGAAGATGAGCGAAATCATCTGGCAAATTTCCAGCGATTTCGATCTTGCACCCTCGAACCTGAAACTGGCGGCGTTTGAGCAGGTGTTCGCCGGCCGGCCCGGTCGCGAAGAACGCCTCAGCCGCGCGCTGGACAACATTCGTGACAATTACGAATGGTGCATCATCGACTGCCCGCCGAGCGTCGGCCTGTTGACATTCAATGCCCTCAAGGCCAGCGATGAAGTCGTTGTCCCGGTTGAGACCGGCTACTTCAGCCTGCACGGCCTGGCAAAGATGATGGAAACGCTCGAAGTGCTCCGCGAGCGCTGCGGCAAGGACATCCTCATCCGCGTGCTGCCGACGCTTTATGACACGCGAACCAAGCTGGCTCGCGAGGTGCTGTCAGAGTTGCGCGGCAAGTTCCGCGAATACCTGATGGAGAGCACGGTCAATTTCAATACCAAACTGAAAGAAGCCGCCAGCTTTGGCCAGCCGATCACGGAATATGATCCGGGCAGCCGCGGCTACAAGGATTTTGTGAACCTCGCTCGCGAACTCATGGGCCATCGTCCGACCGACGTTGAGCCGGTGGTCGAATCACAGCCGATGTCGCGCCCCGCGGAACTCGTGCAGCGAGCCAAGCAGTTGGCGCAGCTCACCAACTTCCAGTTCGGCCGCGGCAGCGTGGTGATTCCGACCCAGCCGAACCTGACGATCGATACCGCGACCGCCTCCTTGCAAAGCCTCGAAATGCTCGACCGCCACGGCAATGGAAATGGCAACGGCAACGGGCATGGCGGGCAAATGATTACCCTTTCGATTCCCCCAATGAAAACAACCGAACAGAAGATCGAAGAGTTTTACGGCGTGAAACAGGTCGGCGAGGAAGTCGTCTTTGCCGCCAAGTTCAGCGAAGCCAAGAAGGTGCTGATTGCCGGCGATTTCAACAACTGGCTGCCGATGTCCACACCGATGTCGAACCAGCGGGCCGGTGTGTGGCGCATGAGCCTGCCGCTGCCCCCGGGCCGGTATCGTTACCGCTTTGTCGTTGACGGCAAATGGACAACCGACCCGAACAATCAGTACGTCGAAGCCAATCAATACGGCGAATTGAACAACGTCATTGAAGTGGATTAATCCTATTTTAGATTTTTGATTTGCGATTTTGGATTGAATTCCAAATCCGCAGTCCGAAATCCGAAATCCGAAATAAAATGTCAGAACAACCGAACCAATCGAAGACCCTGAGCGAAATCAGCCACCTGTTTTTGAGCAGCGTGCGCGAAAAGGCACAGGGCACCCAGCGGCCGATGCGGGTTGCGCCGGCGCCTGCCAAGCCGCGAACGGATGTGACAGTTGATCTGACCCCCGAGGAATTTGCCCACGTGTTCGGCGGAGCCGAGCAGACGCCCGAGATCGAGCCGGTCTTTGGACCCGTCAGTGCGGTGCTCGCATCGCATCTGGGTGCGCAGCAGCTTGAACGCGTTCGCGAATACGCAGCGTATATCTGCGGTCCCGGCGAGCGGCTGGGTTTGATTGCCGTCGATGCCAGCGAACTGCGGCTTTCCATCTTCGAACAAAATTCCGACACTCCGCCCGCCACGTCACACGAAACGGAAATGCTCGATACGCGCCGCATGACTGAAGCCTTGGAAGAACTGGCCGGCGACGTGGATCGATGGCTTCTCCTGCTTCCCAGCCCGCGATCGCCTGAAGCGCGAGCACTGCTTCGCGATGTGAAAAACTGGACGGTCCTTTCAACATCCGATCCGGAAGGCGTCGTTTCGTGCTATCGAAGCCTCAAGGGCCTGTCCGATCTGCATCGGCCAAGCCTTTCTTTGGCTGTGGTGGAAACAAACAGCGACATCGACGCCAACGGTGCGCACCGTCGACTGGCGAGCGTTTGTCAGCAATTTTTGAATTGGTCGCTTGAGAACGAAGGTCGCGTTACACAACCATCCAATGTCACCGAGCACCTGGTACTCTGGTGCAGCGGCGCGCACGACAAGGCACAACTCGCAACGGCCCCGCAATGGCAGGTCGTGCAGAGTTTCATCGCCCGATCCGGCAAGATGCCTTCCGTTGCGGCCGAACCAAGTATTCCGGTTGAACCGATCAAGGCAGCCGCGCCAGTGACAGCTCCGCCCGAGCCGTTCATGGTTGCAGCGCCAGCTCAGACCAATTCCAATGCCGATCTTCCGCAGGTCATCGACCTTCCCGATGGCCGTGGCGATGCCGGCACGATCATCACCGCGATCATTCGCGGCGGGCACGATCTGATCGAGTGCCCGATCAAGCCTCCCATGTGCTCCGAAGCCAGCCTCGCGGTTTCACGCGATCATCGACTGGTCCTGCTGGCGGTGGCGGGGCAAGGTCTTGGCGACCTTCGCGACATCGGCCGGGCGTATCAGTGGATGCTCGAAAACCGCCAGCTCATCACGATGGCGGTCCCCCAGATGTCGATCGACCCTCACCAGCTACCCCGCCTGCACCTGCTGATCGATCACGCCGACATGTCGGCGCAGATCCTCCAGCCGATCCTGCAAAGCGGAAGCGTCAGCGTTCACACCTACCGCAAGCTCAGTTGGCACGGCAAGACCGGCCTGCTGGTCGAAGCAGCCTGATTGGGTTACTCGTTATTTGTGGCTTGTTACTTGGATTGATTCGAAGTAACACGGTTCTTCATGAAGTTGAGCCATGCGCTCGTTCGTGAGCCTTCGCCGAAATTCAGTGCGTTCTATGCCGCTCGCGGCATATCCATTTCCGATTCGTTGGCACGGGCGCAGCATCAAGCGTATGTCGCCGCATTGAGGCAAGTGGGATTGGCTGTGAGCGTTTTGCCGCCACATCCGATACATCATGATTGCGTTTTCATCGAAGATACAGCCATCGTTTGGCAAGGTCGCGCGCTTATTACCAACATGAACGACGTGCGCAACGGCGAACAGCGGGATGTTGAGAATTGGCTGGCCGATGATTTTGAAATCGCGCATGCGCCCGCCGGTGCAAAAATCGAAGGCGGGGATGTTTTGCATCTGGACAAGCTCACGCTGGTCGGCCGTTCGTCACGCACCAATGATGCGGGGATTGAAGCACTGGCTGAATTCATGAAGCCGCTGGGACATTTGGTCCAGGCCATCGACGTAAAGCGATGCCTGCATCTGAAAAGCGGGGTTGCCTATCTTGGCAATCGGACCTTGCTCGTCGCGCCAGAATTGATCGACCTGAGTATCCCAGGCTATGCCCAAATTAACGTCCCGCCGGCTGAATCCATCGCAGCCAATGCTCTGCGTATCAATGACCATGTGCTGCACGCAGCCGGTTTCAATGCTGTCGCGAAATTGATCGAAAAATTTGCCGCTGCTAATGGATTGAAATTGATCGGCTTGGAAATGTCCGAGCTTCAAAAAGCCGATGGGGCGCTGACTTGCCAGTCACTTCTTTGGTAAGATGTCATGCGGTCAATGCTCGATACCTTAAAAGGACAACTTCTGATTGCTTCGCCGAAACTGCGCGACCCGAATTTTTTCCGGGCGGTGATCCTGCTGGTTCAACATGATGAAAAAGGCTCGCTCGGGCTGGTGCTGAACAAGCCAATGGAAATGACCGTTCGATCAGCCTGGCGACAACTCAGCCAGACTCCCTGCCAGATGGAAGGCCATCTGCACAAGGGCGGCCCCTGTGACGGCGTGCTGATGGCGCTGCATACCGACGTGGAAGCATCGGATGTCGAAGTGATCGATGGTGTACATTTTTCCACTGCCAAAGACGCGATTGAACACTTGGTTGGACAGGCGGGCGGCACGGTGCGCCTGTTCGTCGGCTACGCCGGTTGGTCCGCCGGCCAACTGGAAGGGGAAATCGCCGAAGGTGCCTGGCTGACCATTCCGGCGACCCATCCGCTTGTCTTCAATCCGGATGAACACGCTTGGCCCTCGCTGCTGCGATCGATCGCGCGCGATTCCATGCTGAAATGGATGGACCCCAAGATTGTGCCCGATGATCCGTCGATGAACTGAGGCGAGGTGACTTGGGCTTTCCCCAAGTGGAAAATGCGCACGGCCTGGAAAGGCCGTGACACGTTAAATCTCGGACTGCATTTCCGCCAGCACAGCCAGGCCGCGCATGGTGGCTTCTTTTTCGACCGTGAATCGCCAGTTGCCCGGCCAGTCGCGGTGCATGATCTTGGCCAAATCTCCCCCGCCGCCGCCGGATATGAGAACATCCCTGTGCATCGGCGTGCCGGTCTGTTTCAGTAACGCCAATCGATCCGCACTGGCGGCAGCAAGCGCATCGACTATTGCGGAGAGAATCTGCTCGCGCGTCGTCGCCAATGACAAGCCACGCAATTCAGCCGAGCGCTGTTCGACGCTGGAACGATCGCCCGCCATGTAAGGCTCGAACTTCACCGATACACGCAAAGACTTACGCGAAATCTGTTTGAGCAATTTGTAAAACCTTGCATCCGACCAGTCGGCAAAGAATTGTCTTCTCGCCCAATCAACGGTTGAGCCCGCCGACGCAATCGTGCCGACGCTGACCCAGTTTTTGCCCACGCCCAGCGCGCGGGTGAGCAGCCTTTCATCCGGCCTGGGACGATTGGTGCATAACGCCAACACATCGGTCGTACCGACCACATTGACCAGTTGCCCGGACCTGGCTCCCGCGAGCAGCATCGCTGATCCGGTATCGATCATTCCAGTCAGAACCGGAATTCCCGATCGCAAGCCAAGGCGTTGTGCTGCGGATGGCAACAATTTCCCCGCCACCTGATCTGCATCGAGAATTTCCGGCAGGACGTTTTTGGAAACACCAACCGCAGCGCACAATTCATTGTTCCAACCGCTCATCAAAATAGTCGAATATAAACCCATGAATGAAGCATGTGATGGATCGACAACACGCGCGCCGGTCATCTGGCGGTGCAGATAGGTCGTCAAATGGCCAATCAGATCGGCCTTGCGCATCAATGCTTTTTCGTGACGGATAAACCATGCACATGTCGTCGAACTGATTCCACCGGGCACCGGACGGCTGCCCGCAATGTGCAGGTGTCGCTTCTTGCCGATGCGCTGTTCCAATTCCTCGGCGACCTTGATACTTCGCCGATCCTGATGAGTAACAATCGGCGTGAGCGCGCGGCCGCGCTTGTCCATCACGATCCAGGACGGCGCCAGCGTGTCGATCGCGATGACATCGACTTTTTTGGAAAACGCGCCAAGCCCGCCGATGGCTTTGGCGATGGCGCGCAGCACATCGGCCGGATCGATTTCGGCGCGATCTTTCTCGATATGGGTTGGAAAGGGACAACGCGCACTGGAAACCAGTCTTTGGCCGCGCAGCAGTCCCGCCTTAACGGAAGACGACCCAACGTCGATGGCCAGAACGTTCATGAAAGACCATGTGGCGATTTAGTGATATTGTGAGGTGGCAATATAAGTGACAGTTTCACATCGCCACGTTGTTATATCGCCATATCACCAAATTCCCCTAATACTGTGGCCCGCCCGGGTTGATGTCCTTGTTCCAGAGCAGGATTCCGCCGGCCATGCTCTTGACATCCTTGAATCCCTGCTGGCGAAGATATTGCGTGAACTGCATCGATCGCCCGCCGCTCTTGCAGTGAACGACGATCTTCTCATTGGCGTGCGGCTTGAGGTCATTCATGCGCTGGACGATCTGCTGCAATGGAATCAATTCAGCACCATCGATGTGCGTAATCTGATGTTCGTTGGGCAGGCGGCAATCGACGAAAAAGAATTTCTCGTGTTTGTCGAGCATCGATTTCACTTCCCGCGGAGTCACTTCCCAGTCGGGCTTGAATGGGTAACCCTTGGGAAGACCTTTTTCGTCTAGACCGAGCTGTCCCCCGGCGGAGCCGGGAGCTTGGGGACCGGATTTCACGTTTTGCACCTCGCGTTTGGTTTCTTCAGCGGATTGCGGATCGAGGATCGGCATGCCGCAGAATTGCTCGTAATCGATTGGTTGGGTGATCGTCGGATGTTCACCGCAAACCGGGCAATTTGGATCGCGGCGAATTTTGAACATGCGGAAATCAAAATCGAGCGCGCTGAAAAACATCAGCTTGCCGATCGCGGGCTTGCCGATACCCAGCAACAACTTGATGACTTCGTTCGCTTGCAACGTGCCGATAATGCCCGGCAACACGCCGACCACGCCGCCTTCGGCGCAGCTTGGCACGCTTCCCGGATCCGGCGGCTCGGGATACAGGCAGCGGTAGCAAGGCCCCTTCTCTCCGTTGTCTGGATTTTTCAAATGCGGCGCAAAGACCGTGACCTGCCCTTCGAAGCGGAAGATCGAGCCATAAACATTCGGCTTCCTGGCCATCACACAGGCATCGCCGACGCAATAGCGTGTGGGAAAATTGTCCGTGCCATCGATGACCACGTCATAGTCGGCGATCAGTTCCATCACGTTGGAGCTGCTGACCAGCGTCTTATGTTCGTTGATTTTCACGTCGGGATTGAGATCGCGCAATCGCCTGGCGGCGACCTTGACCTTGTCCTCGCCGATCGTGCTCGTGCCGAACAGAACCTGGCGCTGAAGGTTGGAGGGGCTGACTACATCCACATCCGCCAAGCCAATCGTTCCAACTCCGGCAGCGGCCAGATACAGGCTGATCGGCGACCCCAGCCCGCCCGCGCCGATACAGAGCACTTTGGAATTCAATAACTTTTTCTGCCCTTCCATACCCACTTCAGACAAGATCAGGTGTCTCTTATAGCGGTTTATTTGTTCGGAACTGAGTTGCGTCACTGGCATGGTGTTTTGAACCTCGTAGCGAACATCTTAGAGTCAAGATCGTATAGTCGGCAAGGCGTCGTGAACCAGGGGGAATATCGTGGCTTGTGACAAATGCTCAATATTTGTGTAAAAACGGATGCTTTGGCAAGGTCGTCGGAGTCTTCCCTCTTGACGAAGCGCAAAAAGCTCTGAAAATTGCAAACCTTTGCAAAGGAACCTTGTCCGGCGGTGCTTTTTATCAGTCGGTAAAAACAAGCCAGAACTGGCCTTCATTGGCTACTAAAAAATACACAGGGACGCGAGTAATTCATAAATTCAATTTGCGACATATGTTATGCTTGATTTCGCATCGGTGGTATTTGGTTGTGGAAGAAATGTTTTTATTGACGTATCGAATGTCTACAAAGGCTCAACATTTTTCGTTCAAAGTGATATAATAAGAGACCGCCCTTTAATACGGCGGTTGTCTAGGTCTTGAATTTAAGAGAGCTTACGTTGATTACGCCGGCCCCTTTTTTCGGCCTAAAACGTTAATTCCAAGTAATTCCCCAAAAAGCCACTGGTTATGGCCTGGGGAATTGGGATGTTCGGAAAAGTACCCTCCGGTCGTCCCCTGTCCTTTGAGCACTGTTTATCAGCTTTGAGGCTGTGATTCGATTCGGGTACGTAGAGCTTTACCACAAGCCGCAAGGCGAATAGAGGATATATGGCGCGTCGTTTTATCATGCGGATCGAATTAACCGGTCCATCCAAGCAAAAACTTTCAACCCTCAGCGATCGACATGGCATGACGCAAGTCGCCATGATGTCTCGCCTGGTTGAATTCTTTGCGTCCCAGAGCGAACTGCTTCAGTCGGCGATGATCGGCCGTTACCCCGGTGAGATCGAGGCCGATATTGCCAAACTCATTCTCAAGCGATTGGCAGACAGCAAGTAATTTCGTGGCAATCAGTCAGCTAGTGCGTCATCATCAGTGGATTCTGCGGATCCACAAGATCTGGCGATTGAGCGGGAATGTCCAGCGGATAACTCTGGATGAATAGCTTCCATCGCTCCATCAATGCCGGATAACGGCGCATAAACAGGTCCCAGGCTGCCTTATGTGAACGCAGTTGGAACGTCTGTTCAGCGAATGTTGCTGCCTGACGGCGCGATTCGTCGAGTTGTTTCTGCAATTCGGCGAGCCGCGCCGTCAGTTTTTCGTTTTCCCCCGCCAGTTCGTTCTTGCGGTCCTGCGCCGATTTCAACTGAGCCAGCGCATCCTGGTATTTGCGATTCATTTCCTCGGGATTGGTTGTTTGTTCCTGAGCGCCCGCCCACCCGATCAAAGCGAAAACAATAGCCGCCACCCACGTCGCACGCATACGCATCCCTTTCAGCGCGAAATCGCCGCCGCCATTCTACCGTTTGCTCCCGGACCGGTCGAATTCAACCGCAATTGAGCCCAACCGTTTAAAATCATTGTTTTCCTTCGTGTAACGGGCACGTTACAATGAAATGAAAGATCGGGGGTGGCAAGTATGATTGGTTTCTCCTGCCGATGCGGATATGCCTTTTCAGTCGCCGACGAACTGGCGGGCGGTGTGACTCAATGCCCCCAGTGCAAAAAACTGAACGATGTGCCTCTTCTGAGCGACCTGGGCCGTCTTGAAGATGGCGGGATTTATAAGATCGGCGACGTCTCCACCGCTCCGCCTCAGCCTGATTTGATCGATGAACTGACCTCCGCGTTTACCCGCGACCATTACGACAGCCAGGGCAATGCGTTTGATCTGCGCGGATCTGCCGGAGCAGGCCCCGTGCCGGTTGAATCGCTTGCCGCGGGCGAATCGGCTCCTCCCAAGTACGATCCGATCACCGGCGAACTGGTCCGCGAAATTGACGTCAAACCAACCGAGAACGTCTCCCACCTGCCGACCGCACAGCGCGCGGTGGTGGCCCCCCCGACCGTCATCGATGGATTGGATGTGCCTGGCGCCCTTGAAACCGTCACGCTGCCGCTGCGCCTGCTCAGGCCGATCAACCTCTTTGTGATGTTCATCATTTTGGTCGCCCACGCCCTTTGCTTTTTGATGATGGCTGCGATTGGCACCAATTATTTCATGCTCGCGCCGTTCTGGCTGATGTTTGAATGCCTGATCGTCGCACATTACGGCAACGTGATCGACGAAATCGGACCGGCAAGCCGATCCGAACTCCCCACGCCTTTGCGACACGTCCAATGGCATGAGGACATGTGGGGCCCCTTCACGCAAATCCTGACCGCGATGGTCATCTGCTACGGGCCGGGCAGCGTATTGCTCACCCGCGCTGATGCGACCAACGAAGCCTATATTGTTCCAATCAGTGCTGGCTTGAGTATTCTTGGAACCCTGTTTGTGCCAGCCACCCTGCTGACGACCTGCACCAGCGGCAGCATATTAAACGCCCGGCCCGATCGGCTTGTCGCCGTCGCCATGATCTGCGGTGTGGAGTATTTGCTTTCACTGATCGTCTGGGTGGTCGGCGGAACGCTTTCAATCATCGGAATTTTCGGCGGCAATCTGCTGGGATCGGCGCTGCTCTCACCCGTTCAAGTTCCCCGCGATCTGACCCGGGCCGTCGTCGGCGGCTCTTTGGTGCTGGGAACTTATCTCATGCATTTTTTCTGCTGGCATCTTGGGTTGCTGTACCGCAAGCATCATCAGCAATTTCCGTGGCTTTATCAGCGGCACTCGGGGCCATCACGGTCCGCTGCGTCCAAGGGATTTCCCGTGCAGCGGCCGCCGCGCCGTCCGCGCAACGTGTCCATGCGAGTCGAGCCGATTCAGGATTCCAAGACAGAATGATTGACGGATTGGAATTTCAGATTTGAGTGTGACCGGGCTTTTCACCCGCCAGCACAAATCGGTGCCCGAAGTGCCGGTGATACTGCGCAAAGCCGATTCCCGCGCGATCGCGCAACGAGATGGCTTCCTGTTTATTCATCGCCTGCGCGACGCTTAATTTCGCATCGTGTTTGATCATCGAATTGGATGCCAGCGTAAGCAGCGAAATCCAGAAGTACGCCCGCTTGTGTCTCAGCAGATCGGCGGCGATGACACCCCGCCTGGCGACACGCCCCATTTCGCGCATCACCTGCACGATGCCGTCATCTTCCAGATGATGCAAAAACATGTTGGTGATGACGTAATCGACGCTGGCATCGGCCAGTGGGATGTGCAGCGCATCACCGCGAATAAAACCGATCGAATTATTCGGCCTGCTGAGATCGCGGGCGATACCGAGCGTCAGTTCGTGACGATCCAGGCCGATAATTTTGACCTTGAAACCGTGTTGAGCGGCCCAATGGGCAACCGCCCGCGGGATGTCGGCTGACCCGGTGGCAACGTCCAAAACCGTGATCGTTTCATCGGGTTTCCAGTTGCAGCTGAATCGTTGCAGATGGCTGAGCGTGGCGCGGGTGTATCCCAGCAGCGTGTTGACCCGCCGGATGAAACGCAGGCTATTGTCGATCAGCTCAGGCTTGACATCGCGCGCATCCATCCATTCCGGTGCGCACTGGCGAGTGGCCAGGGAATTGTAAAACATTACCGATATGTCCCCTGTCCCGGCGCGCCGCGTTGACCGGGGGCTGGCGGCGTGACGATCTGCGGAGGGGTCGAGCCGCTGGTCGCGTAATCCGTTTTCAGCACCATCTCCGCCTGGTCGGCCAGCTTGGTCGCATCTTTCCCCACAGCCGCCAAAGGTCCGGCGGCTTGCGATTCCTCGCCGATGGCATCGCAGGCTTCGGCGATCGTGCGCGAGGTATCGATGACATCGTTCAGCGCGGCGATATCGTTGCTGTTCAGGCCGCGGCGAACTTTCAAGACCTGCGTGCCGCCGCCGGGAATGTTGACGATCTGATCCGAGGATTGATTGGCGGTGTCGGAAATCTGCTGCACGTTTTCCGCCATCTGCTTGACCGCCGAACTCATGAGCTGACCCGCCTTGCTTGCGATATCCGTCAGGATCTTTTTGCTTTTCGCATCCGACCCGGTGGCGGCCAATTCCAGGTCGCGAATGCCGCCCACCTGTTTCATCCCGGCCATCAACGGCATGACCGACTGCGAGCGACCCAGTTGTTCAAATTTTGTCGATTGGGCTTTGTATTCGTCGTTGAACAATGCTTCGAGGGCCTGCTGGCGCATCGTGGCATCGGTGATGTTGATCGGTGGCGCCTTGCCCCCTTGCGCGACATCGGCTGGACGAGTCGATGGCTGCTTGGGCATATACATGCCCTGCGGCGAGCGTTTGATCAGCAACGCCATCGCGCTGTCCCAACGGGCGGATTTCTCGTCCTTCGATTCCTTCGCAGCGGCGGCATATGCCTCGGAGGCGGCGGAAAATTGCTTCAGGCGAAGGTGCGATTCCGCGCGAAGGGTATAAAGCAGGTGCTTGTCATAACTCGCGGCTGCGTTGCCGCGAAGCTGGACGATGTTGACGACCTTGCGAATTACATCGGTGTATCGCTTGGCGTCGAAATCCGCCTGGATTTCGTTCATCGTCGGCAGTTCCGGCCCGGCAGCCAGAAGAGCCAATAGACAGATCATCGAAAGTCGCTGAATGGATCGCATGGCGGGGCCTCCGTCGATTGTCGCCCTTTAATAAGACGCAGTGCAGCCCGAAAAATCAAATGGTTTGGTTCTGGTGCAGTTTGATGGGATACGGCCTTTCCAGGCCGTGCAGGCTATCGCATGGGCTGGAAAGCCCATGTCACAATAAACTCTCCTTTTTCTTCAAACTGCACCAGTACCCATGGTTTAGACGACCAATTGCCCGAAAGATCAATTGGGAATCACCTATTTACCCATCTTTTCTTTCCATTTTCGCAGCAGTTCAAAGGCCTGCATAGGCGTTAGCTCATCCAGTTTGACTTCCGACAACGCCTGCCACAGTTCCTGCGCGGGGTCGGCGAACAGGGGCATTTGCAGGTCATTGGCCTGCCGATCGCTTTTTCGCGAGCGGCTGACTTTCGGCCGGCTTACATGTTGGACAGCCAGTTCCCCCAAAAGTTGGCGGGCTCGTTCCAGAACTGCTCGGGGAATCCCCGCCAGCCGAGCAACATGAATGCCATAGCTCCGGTCCGTGCCCCCTTCGACGATCCGGTGAAGAAAGACAACCTGGTCTTCCCACTCGCGAACAGCCACGTTCAGGTTCTTCACGCCGGTGAATCGGTCCGCCAGGTCCGTCAATTCGTGGTAATGGGTGGCAAAAAGCGTGCGGCACTTCACTTCCGATGCGATGTGCTCGGTGATTGCCCACGCGAGACTCAAACCATCCAGCGTGCTCGTACCCCGGCCGATTTCATCGAACACCACCAGCGACCGGTCGGTCGCGTTGTTCAATGTATTGGCGGTTTCGGTCATTTCGACCATGAACGTCGATTGCCCGCTGTGCAGTTCATCGCTGGCGCCGATGCGGGTGAACATTCGATCCACCACGCCAATCGTCGCGCTCTTGGCAGGCACATAACTGCCAATCTGCGCGAGCAGAACAATCGACGCCACCTGCCGGATGTACGTCGATTTGCCCGCCATGTTCGGGCCGGTGATGAGCATCAACGAGTCGGTCGAACCAAATTTCACGTCGTTGGCGACGAACTGGCTTTCCAGTCGCTGCTCGAGCACCGGGTGCTTGCCATCGATGATCTCCAGCACGCGATCTTCGGTAACGGTGGGCCTGCAATATCTTCGGGATTGCGCCAGGATCGCCAGCGACGTCAGCACATCCACCCGGGCAATGCCCATCGCCAATTCCTGAATGCCGGGAACAAAAGGCAACAATGTCTGGCGAACCGATTCAAATAATTGTTGTTCAAGTGCAATGGACTTATCGCGAGCGCTCAGCGCCTCGGTTTCAAATTGCTTGAGTTCCTGCGTGATATATCGCTCGGCATTTTTGATCGTTTGCTTGCGGGTCCACTCGGCGGGCACCTTATCGCGATGGGCATCGGTCACTTCGATGTAATAGCCAAAGACCTTGTTGTATCCGACTTTCAGCGTGGTGATGCCCGACTGCGTCACCAACTGTGATTGATATTTGGCCAGCCATTGCTGGCTGTTGTTTCCCATGGATCGCAGGCGATCCAGTTCCGGATCGAATTGGTCCGCGATCACCCCGCCTTCGCGCAAGTGCGGGGCCGGATCGGGCAAAATCGCGCTGACCAGATATTTGGATTGTTCCTCGCACAGCGTTCGCGAGCCCGCCAGTTCAGGCGCAACCGCGGCTGCATTGGGCAGCGATTCCATCGCATTTATCAGATCAGGCAATGACTCCAGGCACTTGCCCAATGCCGCCAAATCGCGCGGGCTTGCCCGCCCCACTGCCAGCCGTCCCACAATTCGCTCCAGGTCGCAGACATCGTCCAGTTGCTTGACGATTTCCTTCAAAATCTCCGGCGATTCAAGCAATGCCGCCACCGCGCTCAGGCGCGCATTGATATGCTCCACATCGCGCAGCGGCGAGCGCAGCCACTGCCGAAGCATCCGCGCGCCCATCGTCGTGTGCGTGCGATCAATCGCTTCCAACAGCGTGCCTTCGGTGCCGCCGGACCGGATCGTGCGGTCGATTTCCAGCGAGCGATAGCTGGCTGAATCGATGATTAAATGCTCATCCACCACATGCCGGCGCGGCGTGCGAAGATGCGCCAGGCTCGTCTTTTGCGTCTCGCTCAGATAAGTCAGCACCGCGCCAATCGCCAGCAGGGCTGGATCGTCATCGTCGAACCCGATCCCGCCCGCGGCTGTGAACTGCCATTGCTTTTGTAATTGTTCTTTGGCGTGGTGCAGCGTGAATTGCCATCCAGCCCGCTGAGTGATCGATTTGATGCCCAGCGCGTCGATCTTTTTGCTGATTTCATGTGGCTGGCCGGACGCATGTTCTGGAATGAGGATTTCCGCCGGCTTCAGTCGCCCGATCTCATCGAGGATTTGCCCTTCCGTGCCGCTGGTCGCAGTGACCGAGCCGGTCGATAGCTCGACCCATACGAGACCGGTTCGGAAACCCTGTTCTTTGGTGATGGCGAACCCGACCGCTGCCAGGTAATTATCATTTCGCCCGTCGAGCAGCGGATCGTCGGTCAGCGTGCCGGGCGTCATCAGCCGGACGACTTCGCGACGAATGACTCCTTTGGCTTCAGCGGGATTTTCGACCTGCTCACAGATCGCCACGCGATGGCCGGCCGCGATCATACGACGCAAATACCCTTCTACCGCGTGAAACGGCACGCCCGCCATGGGAATGGCATCGGCGCCATCCAGCCCCCCTTTGCTGCGGCTGGTCAGCGCCACGCCAAGCACCCTGGCGGCCAGCCTGGCGTCCTCCCAGAACATCTCGTAAAAATCCCCCATCCGAAAAAACAGCACGTAATCCGGGTACTGTGTTTTGAACTGCTGATACTGACGCATCGCGGGCGTCAACTCGGCGGGCAAATTGGTCGGGGCGATGCTCATCCTGAGCAGCGCAGAGTAAAGGCCGCGCGCAATCAGATCAAGAATTGATTTCCCCGACGTTTTTCAAATCAAGATTGATCCCGCCTGTTTAACGCCGCCGCTTGC
>DASZXJ010000166.1:0-15089 GCA_035545895.1 Tepidisphaeraceae bacterium
CTGTGCCTGACGCATGCCCATCGACTGGACGACTACGTTCTGCACCACGGTGCGCGAGACCTGCTCGCCGTTTTCGCCATTGATCGTGGAGACCACGTCCACGCGGCAGCCGGGAACGAGGTTGCCCGCGATGCCGGTGAACTCATTGATTTCGACGGTGATGGCGCGCTTGCCCTTGGGCACCAGCGCTTGCAAACCGCCGCCGGTTCCGACGGGAGTGAGCATCGAATCGATCACGGGCGTTCCCTTGGTGGCCGCGGTGAACATCACCCGGCCATCGAGGTCGGCGGGCTTGTTGAAGACCGCTTGAGTATTGATGTCGCCGGCGATCTTCGCCGTTTCGAGATCCTCCGCCGTTAACTTCGAGCCCGGCGTCACGTCATGTTTGAACACGACGATCGACTTGCTGCCGGCGTCAGAGACGCTCGGATTGTTTTTCGACATTACGTTGCTCGCGATCTTCATCGCCAGCAGACCCAATGCGATTGCCAGTACCAACGGTATCCACGTCTTGAGGTTCATAATCGCTCTCCCGAAAAGCAGGTTTCTTAATGTTCAATTCGGATAAACTGACTGGAGGGTTTAGGAAGACCAGGTAATTTTTAACGGCGAACAACAATGACCGAGCAAAACTTATCGACGAAAAGGCGAAGAAGAATTAACCGCGAAATGAAGTGAAATCGAGGAATGATCGAATCGCAAGCTACGTCCGATCATCCCTCTTTTCGCATGACTGTCACGCCCTTGACGATCTTCGTGCCGCCGATAAGTCCGAGCGGACGGACGCCGATGCTGCTCCAGGCCACATCGATTTCGACGGTAATCGGATTGCCGGTGCCTGGAGTTACACTCGTGGTGTGAGAGATATCGTACTTATTATCGAGTGTCAGGGTCGAAGTATTCAGGCCCGCGGCATACAGGGAAGCCGCCATCGCCTGGATCACCGGGGTCGTGGTCGTGGTTGATGGAACAATGGCAGCGCGGCACCCTTCGCGGGCGGCACCCTGCAAGGAATGCTTCACGAAGAAGAAATAGCCGTATTCGACGGTGCCAAAGGTGAGCGAAAGGAGAATCGGCAACACCAGGGCGGCATCCAGGACGGCATTACCGCGGCGCCGACGAACATATCGCTTTTGAATCATTTTATCAGACATATACTCGCCTCCATCAGGCCCTTACATCAATACAACCAGGACCGTCGCCATCAGAACCGGCAACGCATAAGGCAGTGGACGATCGACGCTGCGGCAGGACTGACCGGTCGCGGCCGCGTGCTCGACTCCAAGCTGGTTGACATGCACCAGGCTGATCGCCATCACCGCGCTATTGCGCAACAACGCGAACAATTTGCCCTGATACGTGCATTGCACCAGCACAATGACCATCCCAGCGATCGCTGCGGCAGCAAACACCTGAATCGCCCCGGCCGGGCCAAGCCAGGCACCTACGCCCGCCAGCAGCTTCACATCGCCGCCTCCCAATGCGCCAAGCACAAAAAGCACAAATGGGATGGCAAAACCAACGAGCAAACCCAGCCCCGCCTGCGACGGCGCAACCGCTCCGCGATGGAGCATGCTCGCCAGCAGCCCGCTGAGCGCCATCGTAAAAGTCAGCCAGTTGCGGATTTTCCGCGTGCGAACGTCCTGCACGGCCGCCCAAAGCAGCAGTGCAAGCATCGGAGCGATCGGCAACAACCTGTCCGCAAGCATTTGACGCCTTACAATGAACTGTTGGTCGAGGTCCAGCGAGCCAGCACCTTCGTGCCGACCGCGCCGACGATCACAATGGCCGCGACGATGATCAAACCGAGCACCAGGGCGTATTCGATCACTTCGCCGCCGGTTTCATCTTTCACCAATCTCTTCAAGCTGCTCATCACTCCTCCACCAGACTGCAGGTGATACCCGCCTGTTTACAGTGAACTGTTCAACGATCTCCAGCGCGCCAGCACCTTGGTGCCGACTTTCGAGATCAATGAGATGGCGCCCAGCACGATCAAGCCTGTGACGATCGCATACTCAAGGGTCTCGCCGCCCGACTCGTCCGATAAAACACGTCGGATCACTCGCTTGAGATCGGACATGGCTTTTCTCCTGGAACTAAACCTTGCCATTGAACCTATCGGGCCCAGGCCGAATCGTTGGATCCGCGCCTGGGCCCCCAGGTTCGCCAAAAACGAGACATCGATGCCGCATCGCGCGGTTTGGCGCGACGCGTTAAGCGCTGCTTACATCGAGCTGTTCAATGACGTCCAGCGAGCCAGCACCTTGGTGCCGACAGCGCCAATGACCGCAATCGCGGCCACAACGATCAGGCCGGCAATCAGGGCGTATTCGAGAACCTCGCCGCCCTGCTCGTCCTTGATCACGTTAACCAATGCATTCTTGATCGCCTTCATGATGACTCTCCCGTTAGGCGAACCTGGCTGCCGCCGCTTCGACGACAACCGAAATCTCGCGTCCAAGGTCCAGCAAGGCTGGCCCCTCCGGAACAACACGAGTGCAAACGCACCTTGCGTCACGCCCGACCACTTGGCCGGACTCGCCGATTGATCGCTCCCAGCCACGCAGACGGGAACAACCCTATCGGTTGCGCAATTGTCATCGGCAGCAAGTCCATCACCCTTAATAGTTCCAGTTATTTTTCACCACAGAATTGTGTTATCTGACCTGCCATTATCGGCCTCGCCTTTTTCATCGCTTGCCGTGATCCGCGATGGCGGAATCGTCCGTCGTTGTTACAATCTGTCGGCACGTCGTCATGATTGATTAACAATGAGAAACAGGCGGCCGAAGAATCATTGTCCGTTTCAATTTCATTGCATTGAATCGAACTTCCATCAGATCAAATGCTGCTGCTGGGCATAATCGTCTTTCTGCTCCTCTCGCCCGTCTATTTCCTGGCGCCGGGATTTTTTTTCGTTCGCAAACTGCGATGCAGCGCATCCGAAAAACTGTGCGCGTCGATGGGACTGTCGCTGATCATTCTTTATCTGGCGGCATTCATTATTTACTGGACCAAGGCGGACTGGCATTGGAGCTGGCTGTGGACCATCGGATGGCTGGCGATGGGGGCGATTTCGTGGCGCGAACTCTGGCCATTCCTCCAGCGACATGTCGTTCGCACGCAACTCTTCGCCTATGCATTGCTGGTCACGATCGGCCTTTTGCTGCTCGGCCTGATCCGGCACTATTCCGGCGGCATGTGGGCGGGCGACTGGTTCGAGCACTACCAGCGCATGCGGTTTTTTCTTCATTATCTGCCGCTCGATACGAAGTTCATCGAAACGTATATCCTTCCCAGCCGCCCGCCCATGATGCATCTGATCTCGGCATACCTGCTGGGCCACTTCGCTCCGCCGCCGAGCGTGACAGCGGCGGGCAATCCGGATCCATGGGGATTTGAACTTTTTCAGATCGTCGCGCTGTTCCTCAACGCGTTGGTTTTCTTTCCCTGCGTGCTGCTGGCGGGGCAATTGGCGAAATTCGGCTTGCGGCGAATCTGGCTGATTGCCGCTCTTTTGGCAACGTGTCCGATCTTCATGCAGAACATCACCTGGCCATGGAATAAACTGATGGCGGGGTTCTTCATCATCTTGTCGCTCGCCTTTTACGTGCGCGGATGGCGCAATCATTCGCAAGTCCGGTTGATCGCCTCGGCCGTGAGCATGGCCGCCGCGATCATTGTGCACTATTCAGCCGGTCCTTACGCCGTTTTTCTGTTTCTCCATTACCTGTGGAACTTCGCACGGGGAAAACGAAAACTGACCGAAGCGTTGTGGACGTCCGCGGCAACCGCGACGCTTCTCATCACGTGGTTTGGATGGTCGATTCTAAATTATGGCACCGCCGGGACGTTTGGCTCCAATACAACAGTCACCGATGCTCAAACCAGCTTGAATGATCAGATCAAGCAGATGGGCGTGAATATCTTCAACACGATCGTGCCTCATCCGCTGCACGTTTCCTACGATCGTTTCAATATTGATCTCGTGCAGCCCAATCCATTTGGCGTCGTGAGAGATTACACGTTCAATCTCTACCAGCCCAATTTGATCTTCGGTTTTGGATCCGTCGGCGGATTCCTTGTCATCTACGTACTAATCAAGCAACTTCGGCAGGCCGAGCGAAGCGTGGCGTGGTTCTGGACAGGGTTCGTTGCGTTCGTCATTCCCGTCGGAATTGCGGTGCACAGCGCCAATGAATTGTTCGGCGTGATGCACGTCTGCCTGCAACCGATCACGATGATCGGCAGAACGCTGCTGGCGGCAGGTTTCTTCGCATTGACTCCGCGGATGCGATGGGGTTTTGTCTTCAGCCTCGTGCTTGATGTCGTCGTCGGAATCCTTCTCCAGTTCCGAATGGAAATGCATCAGATTATCGAGTTCATGATCAACCGATTTCACGTCGTCCCGATTTCAAACGGCCTGCTCAATTGCCAGGCGATCATCAATTCACTGTTCCGCCTAGAACATGATTACACATACCTGGGCGATTACACCATCGGGCTCCGACACTTGATCTTGTTGTTCACGGTTCTGTTGTTCGGCTGCGTGCTGCTGATGGTCGCCAACATGGCTGCGACCGGACGGGTGAACTTGAAACAGGCTCCCAGGCTGATCGTCGTCAACGTCATCGTGCTCTATGTCGCGGGAACAATCCTCTGTCTCAGCGACCGCGCGCTGGGTTATGTAGTCAGTCACGATCTGCCCATTCGATCAGGCGTGACGCTTGAGGAATATAATCTCGGGATTCAGCCACTGCTTCGCGAGGTGGCTGCGCATTCCGAGAATGGGGAGGTTTATTACAACCTGAGCGTAACCGCTTATTACCATGGCCAAATACAGACCGCAGGCAATGCGATCTGGGAAGCGCTGCTGCTCGATCCAGACAATCTTCGATACCGCTATTTCTTCGCGATCGTCAACAAGCTGGACAAAGTTGCGCTTCTTACCGGAAACACTGTCATCGATGTGCTGCTGCGAACTTACCGCGGCAATGGTCCGAACTTTGCCAATTATGCCTTTACCGTTTATTCCACCGGGTTCAAAAGCAAGGGTCGCAACATTTTATACGAGGCCGTCCGCACGTTTCCCGATTCCGCGGAAGTTCATGAAAGCTACTCGGCCGCCCTGCTGGATTCGGGGCAAATTGCCGATGCAATCGCCCAATTTAAGATTGCCTTGAAAATCAGAGGCGAGCCGCCGGCGAAAGTGGCATATCGAATTCGAACGCTATTGCAAACCTGTGGATTGAATGACGCAGCAATTGACGATCTGGTTGGACGCCTGCCAATGGCCGACTAATCAGCGGGTATTGGTGCAGTTTGATGTGACACGGCCTTTCCAGGCCGTGCAAAGTACCGCATGGGCTGGAAAGCCCATGTCACAATAAACTCTCCTTTTTCTTCAAACTGCACCAGTACCAATCAGCGACAGGCCGCTCGACATTTTTATTCACTTCACCGCCGGAATATCCCCTGCCGTGGGTGCCAGTTTTCCACCTTTGACCCGCTCGTATTCTTCCTTGACCCACGGAATCTTTTCCTGGTTTCGTTCCATCCAAAGCGGAATCGGCGTTCGCAGGCCGGCCTTATCGAGTTCCGTGAACTCCACCACCACATCTTCGCGGGTATAGCTGCTTAAGTCGTGCAACTTGCCCATGTGAATGCACGCAGTCGGGCAAGGCTCTGTGCAAAGGGCGCAAAACAAACATTTGCTGTAATCGATGGCGTATCGCAGAAGCTGGCCGTTCTTCGGGTCGCTCATGTTGACCGTGCCGGTCTTCTTGTCGATCTTGCGCGGCGCGGATTTGTCGATGTAAATGCAATCGACCGGACAGGCCTTGGCGCACATATCGCAGGCGATGCACTTGTCGGCTTCGAATTCATGAATCCCGCGATAGCGCGGCGCGAATGACAGCCGCTGCTCGGGATACTGCACGGTGACGGTCTTCTGAAAGCAGTACTTCAGGGTGATCTTCATCCCAATCGAGATGGATTTCACGTTGTCGTAAATATTGGCGAAGTAGGCTTTGACGCTCATACAAACGGATTATGGCGGGGGCAATATCGAATGTCCAACTTACGCTCACAAGTGACGTCGCAATCCGAATATCGCCCGGAAACGGCCCGTCCAAATCAATCCAAAACGAATTCTGAATTTGGGGTTAACTTGTCAACTCAATTCACGCCGGTTGTGGCATGGCGTGCTGATCCTTAGAATCGCGTCCTAACGATTCCTTTGTACTGACTTAACACGGGAGCCAGTCGCCGAATGTTCAACTTTCTGCCAAAAGACACGGTCTTTTACGACCTGTTTGAAGGTCTTTCCAAGCACGTGGTCTCCGTTTCCGAGCATTTGCGACGCCTGGCCAAGAGTTTTCCCGATACCGGCGGGCACATCCAGATGATTCGGCAGGAGGAACACGAAGCCGATGAGCTCGCTCATGCGGCCCTCGATCGCCTGGACCGCACGTTCATCACCCCGTTCGACCGCGAAGATATCCACATGCTCGTGGGCGGGCTGGACGACATCGTCGATACCGTCGATGCCCTGGCCAAACGATTTCCGCTCTACCACGTGCAGGCGATGCAGCCGGCGTTTATCAAGCAGACCGATACCCTGGTGCAAGCCGCCATTGCACTGGCTGAGGCGGTTCATCGGCTTCGAAAAACCCGCAAACTGTCGGAACTGAGCGACAAATTGATCGAAATTCATCATTTGGAAAACGTCGGCGACGACCAGAACCATGCCGCCATGTCCGACCTGTTTTCCGGCGGCACGGACCCGCTCACCGTCATGAAATGGAAGGAACTTTACGACCTCGTCGAAGGAGCGATCGACAATTGCGAAGATGTGGGAAACACACTGGAGAGAATCGTTCTGAAAAACGGATAAATCCATTTCGGATTTTCGATTTCCAGAATTCCATTCCGAAATCCGCAATCCAAAATCCACAATCTCCAATGCTCACCTTCATCTTCCTGATCATTTTCATCGCGCTCGTGTTCGACTTCCTCAATGGATTTCACGATGCCGCCAATTCAATTGCGACCATCGTTTCCACCCGCGTGCTCACGCCGACGCAGGCAGTCATCTGGGCGGCCTTCTTTAATTTCGTCGCGGCATTTCTGTTTGGCACGGGTGTCGCCAGCACCATCGGATCTGGATTGGTCAAAACCGAAGTCGTCGATATTTATGTCGTCTTCGGCGGACTTTTGGGCGCGATCATCTGGAACATCATCACCTGGCTGCTTGCGCTGCCCACCAGTTCATCCCACGCGTTGGTTTCCGGCATCGCCGGGGCTGCCGTTGCCAAGCGCGGTTTTGGCGTGCTGGTCTGGGCGGGATGGTGGAAAGGCTGGGGAGCCCTTCTTTTGTTCATTGTTTTATCGCCCATCATCGGGTTCCTTTTGGGCGGCATGTTCATGATCATCGTGTCGTGGATCTTTCGACGTTCGACTCCAAGCAAAGTCGATTCGATGTTTCGGAGATTGCAGCTTTTCTCCGCGGGCATTTACTCCCTGGGCCACGGCGGTAACGACGCTCAGAAAACCATGGGCATCATCGTCATGCTGCTCAGCATTCCATCCGTGGGCCTGCAGCATTGGACGCGCCCCGATCCCAATTCCTGGATCAATTCATTCAATGTGCTGAACCACGAACACCATATCGCCTGGTGGATCATATTGATTTGTCATTCCGCAATCGCCATGGGCACCGTGTTTGGCGGCTGGCGCATCGTCAAAACGATGGGTTCGGGAATCACCCGCCTGGCGCCGGTGGGCGGCTTTTGCGCTGAAACAGCAGCGGCCACCACCATCATCACCGCGACCTTCCGGGGAGTCCCCATCTCCACAACACACGCCATCACCGGATCAATCCTCGGTGTGGGCACGACCAAAGGCGTGCGGTCCGTCCGCTGGATCTGGGGTGAAAGAATCGTGCTCGCCTGGATTTTAACGATCCCCTGCAGCGCCTTCATGGCGGGGCTGACTTATGTCGTCGTGCACCTGGGACTCGAGCCGTTTTTCAAATAATCAAAGCAGCGCCACCGGATCAACGTCCACCGCGATCCGCTCGTTCCGCGCCAATGCCCCCTTTTCACGAACGATGCCGAGAATATTCTGAAGCCGCGCCGCGCTCAAACTCATCAGCCGAATTTCACTGCGATAATAATTCGCGATCCGCGATATCGCGCACGGCGCAGGCCCGCGAATCTCAACCGCCTGGCCATGCGGCGCAGCCGCTTCGAGCAATTGCGCGACAATCTCCCCGCCACGCTTGTTCAATTTGTCCTCATCCTGATCGCGAAGCACGATGCGCACCATTCGCGAAAACGGCGGCAGCGACGTTTGCCGGCGCGACTCCATTTCCCCGGCAGCAAACCGCGGGAAATCCTGGTTGATCGCCATCTGAATCGCAGGCTGGTCCGGCAGGAACGTCTGCACAACCACCCGCCCCGCCACCGTGCCGCGCCCCGCCCGGCCGGCGACTTGCGTCAACAACTGAAACGTCCGTTCCGCCGCCCGAAAATCCGGCAACGCCAGTGCGGTATCCGCGCTGATTACCCCCACCAGCGTCACGCCGGGAAAATCCAATCCCTTGGCGATCATCTGCGTCCCCAGCAGCACATCGATTTCGCCGCGCGCGAATTGACTGAGCGTGGCCTCGTAATCGCGAGAATTGCGCATCGAATCACTGTCCATCCGCGCGAACCGCGCCTCGGGAACTCGCCGGGCCAGTTCCTCTTCGACTCGCTGCGTCCCCATGCCGAACAGGCTGAGCTTCTTGCCGCATTCCGGGCAAACCGCAGGCAGCGGATTCACCGCCAGGCAGTAATGACAATGCAATTGCCCGCTATGCACCGACTGCGCGATGGACCCGCCATGTGCATCCGAGCCGGAGGTTCGATGATACGTCAGCGTCGCATCGCAGTATTTACACTGCATGACATGTGTGCAGGATTTGCAATAGATATAGCTCGAATATCCCCGCCGATTCAAAAGCAAAATCGCCTGCTGTTTGCTTTGCAACGTGTGATGCAGCAAATGTTCCAGCCGAGTCGAGATCAGGTGAATGCCCTTGCGAATGCGCGCTTCCTGCTTCATATCGACCCGCTCAACCTTCGGCAGTTCCAACCCCCGCACCCGATTGGGCAGCGAGCACAGATGATACGGAACCTTGCCGCCGTCTTGCTCCTTTGCGCCTTCTGCCTCTGATAGGGTTGGCGAAATCCGGTTCCACGTCTCCAGTGAAGGCGTTGCACTTCCCAAAATCACCGGCACGTTCTGCAACTGTGCGCGTTTCACCGCGACATCCCGCGCGTGATAGCGCGGCGCGGTGTCCTGCTTGTAGCTCGATTCATGTTCCTCATCGACGACGATGATCCCCAGGTTCGGCACCGGCGCGAAAATGGCCGACCGCGCGCCGACCACCACATCGGCCTGCCCCACCGAAACCTGCTGCCAGAATTTATGCCTTTGCGTGGCCGTCAAACCGCTGTGCAGAATCGCCACCCGCGGAAACCGCGCGGTGAATCGGCGAACCGTCTGGGCCGTCAACGCAATCTCCGGCACGAGCACGATCGCCTGCTTGCCTTGTGCCACCACCTCGCGGATGCAGCGGAGATAAAGCTCCGTCTTGCCGCTTCCGGTCACGCCAAAAAGCAGGCTAACACTGAATCCGCCATTCAATCTCGGCGACAATTGATCGAGCGCTTTTTGCTGATCCTCATTCAGCGCGATATCCGCTTCGTTGGCGGGCCAGACTTCCATGTTCGCGGTCAATCCCGCGATATCCGGCTCGCTGCGAATTGTAATGATCCCCATCCGCGCCAGCTTGCGCACCGTCGTCGGCGTGACACCCGCTTCGCCCGCCAGGCGCACCAATTCAATGGCCGCGTCCGGTTCCAATTGCAACAGCCGAGCCAGAATCGCGCGTCGTTTTGGCGGCTTGGTTTTTTCCAGCAATTCCTGAATCGCTTCGCGCGATTGCGCCAGCCGCACGAGCTGCAAATAACCAATCCCCGTCTTCTTTTTCACCGCCGATGGAATGATGCTCTGAATCACCGCGCCCAGCGGCGTGCAATAATACCGGCTGACCCACCGCGCCAAATCCAGCAGCGGGCCATCCACCAGCACGCGATCATCATCAATCGCGGCAATCGGCTTGGTCTTTGGATATTCACTCACCGGGCGAATTGAAACGACATATCCCAGCGCCGACTTGTTATTTCGCCCCAGCGGCACCTTCACGCGCTGGCCGACGCGCAGCGAAGTCACCAGCCGTGGCGGAATCGTGTAATCCAGCACACGATCAACGCTCTGCTCCATCGCCACGCCCGCAAACGGCCCGGCCTCCGGCACACGCGGCATGGAGGTCTCAATTTCGCTGAATAAAGTCACGTTGAAGATTATAGGCTTGTTAGGTATCGTCGAAAACATACCCGTATCGCATTTAATCAAAGTTAAAGGTCACTTCATGGAACGATCGCCCAATGGGACCCAACTACGAAAAAGGTTCAACAAGGCTGGGGAGAAATCGGCTCCCACAGGGCGTAGTCGCCATACTCGACGATGCTGCGACTCTGAACGGCGCGATTGAGGAACTGCATCATTACGCCTCTGAATCCAAAAGCCCCAATCGGCCCAGACGTGGCATCATATTTCGAGTGGTAACGCCAGGCGAACGCGAGGCGTTTATTGAAAAGCTCATTCAGTTTTTCGGAAGCAAGAACCTCGCGAGTCAATTGGATATCTACAGTTATCCAGTTGGACACCCGCACCTGATCGACGATTCGCTCATGTCACATGCATCGAACAGACATTCGATTGAAACGGTTCATGGACACATTGCCGTTACAATCGAAGATTATCTTCGCATTCCGGAAATTGTCAGACCGAAATATATTCGAGAATTCGCTTTCACAAGACAAATGCCCAGAATCGTCTATGAGCGGATGTATAATAATTGCACGATCGTTGTTATTCAGGAAATCCAGGCGAAGGCTGGTTTGTCGGTGAAGACGATCTACAAAAAAAGATAAGGTCGTGGGAAGCATCCGGCTGGAGGATGGCTTTTGCAACCGTCCACCTCTACGTCCGAAACGTGCCAGTGCGCGCCACGACCTTACCAAGTTATTATCGTCCTTTATTGGTCGATAGTCAACAATCGAATTTTGTGAAAAGCCCGATTTTTCGGCAATTTCAAGGGGTTTTGCATCACATCTCAGCACATTATCAGTCTTCTTGAGCAGCCTCGGTTCTCACCTTCTTGCTTCTTTTTGCTCATCCTGCAATTCTTCAGGAATCGGGCTTTGGGCGGAAGTTAAGAGCGGATACTATCCTGGTCGCTCAATCAAGAGGCCGCCAACTTTATGACACTTGACTCCACCACTCCCGTGCCGATCCAGCTTTCCACGCCGCACCTCATTCGTCAGCGGGTGATCCTCACGCTGGCGTGCGTGATCTGCATCGGCCTGACGATGTGGCTCGGGCGCGTACTGCATATTCCCGCCGAGCGCGGCGTGGCGGGCACGATCATGCAGCAGCCGGGCTGGCCACTGGCGATTGCGCTGGCGTGGATGGTCCTGATCGGCGGGTCGCTGCTCGCCGCCGTCTTTACCATCGGCTTGCATGAAGAAGCCGGCCTGTTCAGCGCCGCCGTCGGACTCGCCGGGCTTTCGGTCATGTTCGGGCCAATGCACTATGTGCTGTTCGCCTCCAAAAGTTCGAGCGTTTATCTCTTGATGGCCTTGGAACTGTTCCTGCTCGGCATTGCGGTGCAGATTGCGTTTCTCATGCGCCGGATGTGGGCCCGCACGATGCCGGAAATCCCATCTCCCGCTGAGCAAAACCTGCTGGCGTCGGCGGTGCATGCGGTCATCATGTGCATCCTCGTCATGCTCTTGTGCCAATCCGACGCCAAGCCGCAAGCGCTTTTCTCCGTCGCGGTGGCTGCCTATGTCGCCGCGATCGCGACGCAATACATCTCCCCCACCACCGGCGCCTGGATATGCGCCGGCCCGACCCTCGCGGGCGTGTTCGGCTTCTGCATGCAATATTTCGCCGCCACCGACATGGTCATCGGCGACCCCCGCAACCTGTTCGCAGCCTTGGCCAGACCCCTGCCCCTGGACTACGCCAGCCTCGGCACCGCCGGAGCACTGCTCGGCTTCTGGACCGCACGGAAATGGCAGGCGGAGGATATGGAGTAAGGAATCGCTTTGCCTCGATTGCGCACACATCTACTACCCTATCTAAATTGTGGGACTGACAATAGCGTTATGGGTCCTCACGGCGTTGGCTAATTGCGTCATCGCTGACTGAAATCTTCGAAATGATCTGCACCTGAACGCAACTTGTGCCAAATCCACGTTTGCCGCAAGGATGGCTTGATCCAGAGACTGATCGTATCCGGGAACGAGGTCGCGAAAGAGTCCTTTGGCGTCTCTCTTGGATTCGACATCGATATTAGGAATTACAGCGGTGTGCGGTACGATACCGCGATCCTCTGCTAACGAATGACCGCGAAGACTCTCCACACCCGCCAGCAGCCACGATTCAAATTCTTTCATAGCAAAGACAGCCGCAAATGAAAATGCGTCTCCCGCGCGAGACTTGCGGGCCTCGTTCGCGAGCATCGCCGCGACCCGATATGAGCAGAAGTCAGTCGAACCATATCGGGTTGAATATGGCTCCCAATTTGGTGGAACTCGATCTACATCTCCATCTAGGACCAAGAGCACTGCACCGACGTTCTTTCGCGTTGCTCCCACAACATTAAGCCAGCGATGCCAATCGGAATAATTGTTCTTAATTAGCTTATCGATTCCACTGACCCTAAATGGTTCAGGGTCTACAAAGAGCGCGTCATTTGCCTCGGAGCTTGTGACAACACGGCGTGCGAGTGTAGGGACGGCTGCCAAGTCTCCCTTGCCTTCGACAAAAAGTACGAGCCGCTTAGGTAACAATTTTTCCCCGCCTAGGTCGAAACGCTCTGAGCACGCGCAGAATCGACGGTCAATAATTCTCCCGGCTGAAGCAGTTGATCTTTTACCGCTTTTAATTGATCGTTGTCGAGCGGCCCAATTTTGGTCGTCTGCTTGCTATCGAGTTCAACGACGCGAAATGACTCCGGCTCGAAGCCATCCAGCAGATCAGGGCTCTGGGTCGTTAAAAGCACTTGCCCTCGCGCGGCAGATGGCGCCGCCTTAAATTCTTCCGCAAGATTGCGAAGCGCACCAGGGTAGATGCCGTTTTCGGGTTCCTCAAACATCAGCACCTGCTTAGGCGGAGTCTGATAGAGCGCAAGAAGATGAGCATAATAACGGCGAAATCCGTCAGATTCCTGCCCCAAGCTCAGCCCAATTCGATTATCACCAACATTATGTGCAACAACTACACGTGTCGGCTGTGTGATGGAATCAAGTTCCATCGAGCTGACGCTAGGATTGATTTGCTTTATCCTTGCCAGAATCTGCCGTCGTGATCGTTGGTCGCGCAGATCTTGAGTAATTTCGCGAATGACTTCCAAGTAATTGCTTGCGGCATCTTCGAGTCCTTGCAATCTGGTATCGTTTCCACCCTTTTGTGATACTTTTTGCGTGAACACATTTGTGGGAAAATCGTGCCAACCAATTCCGCTTGTCCAAGCAGTATAAGCCAGAACAGCTTCACTTAAAGTAGGAAACGAGTTAAGATAGATGCGCTGTTGTGTTTGTGGTTTGGTACTTTCGCCAGGCCACTTTATCCAATTGTCGTCGGCGCGATCAAATATAGTGCCTGTACCAAGTGAAAGCCGTTCGGCAATTAGGCCCACCATGGCTTTATTTTGAGGGTGAGGTCGCCAAGAAAGCTCGTAAGTAAAACTCTCGCTGTACCCTGGAATATTAAAGCGTGCTAAGAACGACAACGGCGCGGGATTACCAAATGGCCAAATCCGTTGCCATCCGCCTTCTTGCTCAATCGCCTTCTCACCTGCCAGCAGAAAATTCCGTAGAAATCGGATAGCGCGAAGAAAGTTCGATGCCAACCCCGCTGCGACCAATCAACACCGTAACCGGGGCCAAGTCGACGCTGACCTCGCGAATACTTTTGAAGTTGCGTATCGTAATATGCTGGATCATTGGTCAACGCGAAACTGCGTCATAAGAGTTTATCGGCATAAAGACTTAGGCACCTCTAAAGTAACAGCAATACTGTACTCGCAAAAGGGCTTTAAGGAGAAATAACTCGATCATTTGATTTTTAGGAAGCGTTTTGTGCAAGAAATCTCAATGCTGATTAATCAAGAATTTAGAGCACCAATTCCAGCTTGAACATCTCCGCAATATGCGGAGCTAATGTCGCTGCTTTTTTTCTAGTTTATCAAAACAATTCGAGGTCAGCGTGCAATAGTAAGCTTTCCGAAACAACCTGATGTCCATTCCTCAACACCCCACCGCCTTCCCGGTATGGCAATGCAGGAGAATCACAATGGTCAGAATTTCCACAGCGGTTGCGGCGGTACTACTGATGGGCGTGTTGTCCTCGGCAGCGATGGGGCAGACGACTCGGCCGACGACGATGCCTTCCCAAGTGTTCAACTGGGACCAGATGAAAGTGGACACCACCGCGATCGGCGAAAAACGCAATCTGATGCGCATGGAAACCGCGACGCTCAGCGAGCTGGAAATTCACATCACCACGCTCAAGCCCGGCGAGCAATCGCATCCGCCTCACAAGCATCCGTATGAAGAGATGATGCTTCTGAAAGAAGGCACGCTGGAAGCAACGATCAACGGCAAAACCTTCCCCATGCCGCAAGGCTCGATCTTCGTCGTGGCGCCGAATGACCTGCACAATGTCCGCAACGTCGGCACGACCCCAGCGACTTATTTTGTAGTCAGCTGGAAAACCCCAAAGACAGGCAAACCGTAAAACGGGTAATGCATCGCGGAAAAGCGCCCCGCCGACACCGTCGGCGGCTTTACACGGTGGATGTCACTGCGGAAACGAACAGATGCGCGAAAATTCAGCGCATTTCATCGACCAATCCGCTTGTCCGATTCGTCATATGGCGCGCACTTTTGTGCAGTTTCATGGAG
>DASZXJ010000167.1:0-19384 GCA_035545895.1 Tepidisphaeraceae bacterium
TAAAGGTAGCTTCCAGCGGCAGTTAGAGTCGTTTTTGCCGCCGGACATTCCGGTTGAGATTGTGGATGTCAGTAAAGAGACTGTCGCGATTTCTGATTGACAATTCGCCGGGGGTTCATACGCTATCGCCCCCTATGTGACCGCCGAGTCCCGACTTTGGTCGGGGGCGGGGGACCCAAGGGCGTCGGGCGAGTTGTCTCCCGGCACCGGGGGCGAAGGAGCTCACAAAAGCTCCAGAGCACTTTCATGCTCCAGCCCGTCAGCTAACCCCGTAGGCATGAGATGGTTCTTCAAAGGACCTCTCGGATATGAAAGGGCGCAACGTCGAGCTCTCCTGAAGAGCGGCTTTGTTCCACGCCGCTTGACCGTAAGAGCCCTCGCTGTGCGATTTCGAACTTCGTCCCACTCGTGGGCAGGACCACGCGCGGATGGATTCGGTTTCCACGGTTTCTAACCATGCACGCTACCGAGAACGCCAGCGGCACGACCAAGTCGGCCGCTCTATTGTTACTGGCCAGTGAACGTCCACGAAATGTCTCCTGGAAACAGGCGGCAGGTTTATTGTTCGGTGATTGGGGCACCAGCCGGCTTTATGTGCTCGGCTTGGCGCTCTTCTTCGCCGGACGAACCAGCTTCTGGCTCATTTTGTTGATGAGCCTGCTGATCCTCGCGGTCGGGTGGGCGTACACGCAGATTTGCCGGATTTATCCGGATGGCGGGGGTGTCTATACCGCTGCCAAATCCAAAAGCCGCACGCTTGCGGTCATCGGCGCGCTGCTGCTCTTCGCCGATTATACCGTCACTGCCAGCCTCAGCGGGCTGGACGCATTTCACTATTTCGGCTTGGGCGGCGAAGCAGCTTCGGTCGCTGACAAAGATCAACTCGCGCCACAAGCACAGCAGGTTCAACTGGCGACTGCTGAATACTCGACCCAATCGGATGTCGATGCAGGTGCAACACTTTACCCGCATCGTGCGAGCCCTCCTTCGGCCAAGGAGCAGTTGTTCTCGCTCAAGTCACCGGCGTTCTGGGCGATTGTCGCGCTGATCACCATTGGCCTCTTCAATCTGATGGGTCCCAAACACACCGGCGGGTTTGCGATCATGGCAGCGGTGGGAATGGTCTTCATCACGCTGCTTATTACCGCCTTTGCGCTGCCGCAGGTGCCTTGGGCTCAGCTTCCTCATCGCATCGGCAGCTTTCACCATCAGCCTGCCGACATGTGGGTGGCGTTTGTTTCCATCGTGCTGGCGCTGTCGGGTGTCGAAGCCATCGCGAACCTGACCGGCGTGATGGAAAAACCGGTCGCTGCCACCGCCCGTAAAGCGATATGGGTGGTCGCCACCGAAGTGGCGGTGTTCAACGTATTGCTCGCGATCTTCATGCTCGCGATTTTCCCCATCAACCGCGACGCGCACCTGGCGGACATGGCGGCGTATCTTACCGGCCACTATGTCGGCATGTGGGGTGAATGGGGTGTCCGCATCATCGGCGGCGTGTTGCTGCTGTCCGCGTGCAACACCGCGATCACCGATATGATCTCCGTGCAATATCTGATGGCTCGCGATGGCGAACTGCCGCAGGTCATGACCGGCCTCAACCGATTCGGTGTTCCGTGGATGCCCGCGCTAGTGGCCACGTCAGTTCCGATTCTGGTGCTGCTGATCAGTCACGATCTGGACAGCCTGGCCGCGTTGTACGCCATCGGCGTCATCGGCGCGGTTGCGATCAACGTCACGCTATGCGCGATGCATCCGCGATTGCGCAAAATACGCCGAAAAATCCCGATGATGGCATTGGGCATCGTGCTGCTGGCAATCTGGGTGACACTGGCGTTCGTCAAACACGAAGCCTTGGTTTTCGTCACCATCGTCATGGTCGTCGGTCTTTCCGGGCGGACGTTGACCAAATGGCTGGCAACGCGAAAGGGCCCCAAGCTCAGCCTGCTGCAAAAAGCCATCATGGATCAACTGACCTCCGACGATGCGCTCGCCAAGCCGCGAATTTTGATCGGAACGTATGGTTCCGATTCGATCGCGCCCGCGGCCTTGCGCGAGGCCGTCAATACGAATTCAACGCTGGTGGTCTGTTTCATTCGCGAAGTGCAGTTGTCCTATAAGTATGATGGCGAACAAAGGCTCACGCTTGAAACTGACCAGGCTGCGCAAAAGACATTTGGTCGCTTTTTGGATCTGGCTCACGAAGCCGGCGTGACGATTTTACCGGTTTACGACACTGGACCCGACGCCGCGGAATTGATGGCCGAGCACGCCGCGATGCACGGGTGCGGGCGTGTTTTGATCGGCACCACCCGGCAAGGTGCGCTGTATCATTTAATCAAGGGTCATTTCCAAAGACGTTTGGAGTCGTTGCTCCCGCCGGATATTCCCGTGCAGGTGGTCGCAGCAGCGCCTGGGAAATAAAGAGTCCCCAACCCTGAAGGGTTGGGCTTTGGGAGAGGACTTTTACGACACGACGGTGATCATCACCCACGATGCGCAAACCACCAGTCCCATGAGCAAAATGATATAGAGGGAAGACATCCAGCGATCGAATTGAATCGTTCGGCTTGGGTCGGAACTGAGGTTCTGAAGATACTCCATTCGCTGGGCGATGCTGCCGTGTGTGAAGTTTCGAGCCGAGACGGGGATGTTGTTGACCATCGCCACGCGATGCAGCGCCGAGGCAAAGGTTGCTGCGCCATGCGGTCCCACGTGGGTTGATCGCTGCTTCGGTTGGGCCCAGCCTTCGGGATCAAAAATCATTGCCGCATCGTCTGGGTTGCCCACTGCGGATGCCACGGTCCCACTGGCCTGCTGTTCCATCAGACGGGCCGCAAAGACATCCGCCTGTCGTTCAAACCACCGGCTGAGATATCCAAACACCAGGAAGAATCCGCCGATGAACGTAATGGCGCCGATCGCATCCAGCGTTTCCTGCGTCAACCACTGTAATTTTACGAGTCGGTCGTTGATAACCTGACCTGGCCCGAAGCACAGGAGCTGAATCGTCGCAATCAGCACCACATACCAGCCCATGTGCCAGTGCTTGACGTGCCCGATCTCGTGTGCAAAGACGGCTTCGATCTGGGAATCGCTCATTGTTTCCAACAGAACATCCGACAGCAGCACATAACGCACCTGAGGGATCAAGCCCATGACCGCGGCATTGCCCATGTTGTTGTCGGTTCTCCATAGAAGAATGTCGCGGCATTTCAGACCCGTGCGGCGGCACATGGCTTCCAAGCGCTGGCGCAACGGTGAATCCGGAAGAGGCTGTGTATGGAGAACCCGTCGCAGCAACTCCGGAGAAAATAGAACCACCACGCCGATCGAGACGAAGTAGAGAACCAGTTCGATGTTGGCGTCCATGCTCCCGGCTGCCGATCGTGCCAGGTTGCGGCCGAAGCCTTTGAGCGCGATGACGTTAATCAAATCGTGCAAGAACATGATCAGCATCACAGGCACGGTTGTGAAAAGAATTTGCAGACGCAGATTGGCGATGAAGTAGCTCCAGAATCCCGGTGGCGCATGGATCGGCAGGTCTTCATCGAGTTGGATTAATACGCTTTGCTCGCGGAGCGCGCGGTCGGCGGGGTATTGGGCCCACCATAATCCCATCCATGCAAGCAAGGGCGGCAGCGTGCCAAGCAGCATCCCGGGCAGTTCGACGGGCCAGTCGTTAAGAACCCGCAGCAACCGATCGACCACGCTGCCCCAGCCCATCGCAAAAATCGCGATGCCGAACCAAACGGGAATGGCAACTCGGGCAGCGAACATCGATTTATGAAAACGGTTCAAGCTGCGATGTAGATTGTCACCGCAAACTCGTCGCGCGAGCATGCGGCTCCAGAGTCCCATAAACAGGACCACCAGAAGCAAGCCAAAGAAGAAAAGGGTTGTGCCTTCAACCGGACCAAAGTAGCTGGCGCGCGAGGCGGGCGTGATGGATCGACACATCCAGACAAGCAGTACAGACAACAGCAGAATCCACGACACATCGGCTCCATTTTATGCAGGCGATTCCCCGGTTAGCCTATTCACGCGTGACGATAAAGTCGAGCATGAACATGATCGGCTGAATGGGCAGGCATAGCATGATTATGCGCGGAAAAAGCGATTCCGGCTGGAGCGATCTGGTCCTGCGCTGGAAAGCGGTTCAGGAGGATCTTCGCAAACGATTGATCGTCAAGCCTCTGGAGTTGTTACCCCGGTTTATCGCAGGTGCAGATGCGGCGTTTTCGTCCGATAAAAGCACCGTCTACGCCGCTGCCGTCGTCTATGACCGTCAGAAACAGCAGATCGTCGAGATTACCCATGCTTTTCAGCCGGCGGAGTTTCCGTATGTGCCGGGCTTTCTCAGTTTTCGCGAAGGGCCGACCGTTCTGGAGGCGGTGGGCAAACTGAAACATCCCTTCGATGTCATTTGCTTCGATGGTCAAGGAATTGCCCATCCCCGGCGATGCGGGATTGCCGCACATCTGTCGATTACACTCGATTTGCCTGGTGTGGGCGTCGCCAAAAGCCGGTTGATTGGCACTTATAAGGAACCGGCCAAGCCTGCCGGTTCTTCCCAGCCTCTGATGGATGGCGAGGAACAGATCGGGATCGTCCTACGCACGCGCGATGGGCTACGTCCACTTTTCGTGAGTATTGGCCACCGAATCGACCTGGAATCAGCGAAAGAACTGGTGCTGGCGTGCTGTACACGGTATCGAATCCCCGAGCCAACCCGGCAGGCGGACATCGAGGTCGGCAAATTGAAGCGATCCATAGTTTGGAAAACGTGAGGCTTATGACGATACTAATAGCCGTGAATCGGGCTGGTTTTGAAAAACGAGTCGTTTGGATTGCGGTTGTCGCGCTGAGTTTGTCGATCCTTGGCTGCGGCGGCCGCGGTGTGAAATCCGTCAACGATCCGGACCCGTCCCTGAAAATTCCCGCGATCAAGGCGGCTGCGGATGCCAAGGACAGCACGCAGGTCGTTCAACTGGTGAAGGATTTGAGCAACGACGACCCGGCTGTGCGATTTTATTCGATCGGGGCGCTCGAGCGATTGACGGGCCAGACGTTTGGCTATCAGTATTTCGTCGATGACGATCAACGAGCCCCGGCGGTGGAAAGATGGCGAGCATGGCTTGCAGGTTGGGAAGCGGCACAAAAGACCGCACCGAAGAAGTGATGAGCGCCGGCGAACTCCATTTGCGTATCCAGTCGGACCCGGCTAATGTGGCCGGAGTACGTCAGGCCGTCGAAAAAATGTGTTGTGAAGGCGGGCTGGATACCAGGACCTGCGAGGAAGTCGGCCTGTGCGTCAACGAAGCGCTGGCGAACGTCATTCGCCACGCGTACGATGAAGCCGTCGATCAGCCGATCGATTTCACGGCGCGGTTGGGTGAAGGATCGATTCATATCGCGATTCGTGACTGGGGCCCAGGTGTCGTTCCGCGGCTGGCTTCGCCGCAGAAAAAGGACCCCCTCAAGCCAGGCGGTTTGGGCTTGATCTGCCTCAATCAGATGATGGACACGGTCGTCTATACGCCGCAGTCCGATGGCATGCTTCTGGAAATGAGTCGCAAGAGCACAAGCAATGGCCGAAATTCCGACCAACACTGAGCTGGTGCCTTCGGCAAGGTCCGAAGGTGATACGATCTTCGCCACCGTGCGCGGCGAGATCGACCTGCATTCCAGCCCCGCTCTTCGAGATACCATTCTCGGAGCCCTGAACAAATTTCGCCCCAAAAAAGTGATTCTGGACCTGAGCCAGGTGCCTTATATGGATTCCAGCGCGGTCGCCGTCCTGGTCGAAGCCTTGCAGAAGATGCGCAAGGCCGGCGGAAAGATATGCCTGGTCGCGCTTCAGCCTCGCGTCAAGGGTCTTCTTGAAATCGCCAGGCTTGATTCCATTTTCATCATTTGCAACGACGAACAAGAGGCGATCAAAAAGTAATGTTACTCGTTACTTGTTATTTGTTACTTGAGGCTTTTGACGGTCGGAAACCACAAGTAACAAGGACCAAATAACCAGTAACAACAAATCCATGCGTCTATTATTTCGTCCCATTACGATCATTGGCGATGCAACCCTGCGGTCGCTGGAGTTTCTAGGCGGTCACGGGTTTTTGCTTCGCGACACGGTGGTCTCGGTTCCCCGCGCGCTTCTGGAAAAGCGAGGGCGTCGCATGGGGTGGATCAATCTCTGGGCGCAAATGGTCCGTGTCGGGGTAATGAGCATTCCCATTGTTAGCCTGGTCGTTTTTTGCATTGGCGCGATTCTGGCGTTTCAAATGGCTCCGATTCTTAAGACCTATGGCGCCACCGCGACGGTCGCGGACATCATTTCCGTCGCCATGTTTCGCGAATTGGGACCGCTGGTAGCGGCGATCGTGTTGACCGGCTTTGCGGGCGCATCCATCGCCGCCGAGATCGGCACGATGGTCGTTTCCGAGGAAATCGAAGCGCTGGAAGCCTCCGCCATTCATCCGGTTCGTTTTCTGGTCGTACCGAGGGTTTTGGCAACGACCATCATGATGATTTGCCTGGCGGTGCTCGGCGACATCATGGGCGTCGTCGGCGGGGCATGCACCTCGCGGGCGTTCCTGGGAATCAACTTCCTGCAATATGGCCGACACACATTCACGATTCTGCTGGTCAAGGACTTCGTCACCGGCCTGGTCAAAGCCGGCGTGTTCGGAGCGATCATCAGTTCGCTGGCGTGCTATCTCGGCCTGGGTGTCACCGGCGGCGCGCAAGGCGTCGGCGTGGCGACCACCCGCACCGTCGTGCTGACCATCGTCGCGCTGATTACGGTCGATCTCATGTTTACAACCATGTTCTTTTACCTCGATCTGTAGGCAATACTCATAATGGCCAGCTCTGCCATTCAAGTTCAGGATGTAACCAAAGTCTTCAGTGGACGCACCGTGCTGGATGGCATTCGGCTGGATGTTTTTCAGGGCGAAACGCTGGTCATCCTCGGCGGATCGGGATCGGGCAAATCGACCCTTCTGCGGCTGATGATCGGCAACGTCAAACCCGACGGCGGCGACATCATCGGGCTGGGCAAAAGCCTCCGAAGCATGCTTCCGAAAGAAACCGACGAATATCGCAAATCGATTGGCGTATTGTTTCAGTCCGGAGCGCTGTTCAATTCAATGACAGTGGCTGAAAACGTCGCGTTGCCGCTGCGCGAGCACACCGATCTGCCCGAAGAGACCATTGAGATCATGGTGAAGATCAAGCTCGAACTGGTCGGCCTGCGCGAGCACTCGGAAAAAATGCCTGCGATGTTGTCGGGCGGAATGAAAAAGCGCGCGGGCTTGGCACGGGCGCTGGCACTTGATCCTCGAATCTTGTTTTACGATGAGCCCAGTGCGGGGCTCGATCCGGTCACCAGTGCCGAGATTGATGAACTGATCATCAAGTTGAATAAGCTGCTGGGCGTGACCAGCGTGGTGGTCACGCATGAAATGGATTCTGCGTTTCGCATTGCGGATCGAATGGTGTTGCTTGATCGCGGGAAATTCATCGTCAGCGGCACGCCGGATGAAATGAAAAATAGCGCCGATCCGCTCGTGCGGCAATTTGTGTTTGGTTTGACTGAAGGGCCACTCACCCAGCGCCGCCGAGCCGGCGGGTATGAGGACGATCTGTTGACGGAAAGACTTTAAGGAGCTGGCAGCACGCAGCAGGCAGCAGGCAGTTCATTGAGACTGCCCGCTGCCCGCTGCCCGCTGCCTGCCGAAACTATGGCAAAAGAACGGAACGCATTCAAAGCCGGCATCTTCATGGTCGCCAGCTTGATTACGATTGTCGTGATCATCGTGTCGATCAAGGGTGTGGGACAATTTGTTCAGCCCAACCAGGTGGGAACGATCCGTTTCACGTTGCAGGACGACATCGGCGGTTTGGCGGCGGGCGACGATGTACGCATCGGGGGCGCCAAGGTCGGTGTCGTGCGCAGCGTCGATTTCGATGCTGCAGATGCTGCCAAGCCAACCATCGCCGTGCGTTATGTCATGCCCAAGCGATTTGTCCTGCATCCCGATGCATTTGTTCAGATTCAATCGACCGTTACGGGCGTCAGCGTTCTTAACTTCACCAGTCTCGGCACCGGCGATGTGCTCAAGGAAGGACAGGACCTGGTTGGCCAGCCTGCGGCACTCACGGCATTGTTGAATTCCGCGCCTGAGATCACGGCAGTCATTCACGATGTCCGCGCCAATACCCTGCCCAAGGTCAACAGCACCATCGATACCTATCGAGGCACCGGCGAGAGCGCGACCGATTTCGTCAAGGCACTTCGCAGCAAGCTTGATCCGATCATGGAACGCTACAACGTCGTCATGGATACCGCCAAGGCCGCGCTGCAGAACATCAGCGATGTGTTCGGCGATACCAAGGCCGACTTGCGTACCACCGTCGCCAATCTCAAGGACGCCACCGGTACGGTCAAGGACAAATTGCCCGGCCTGATGGACAAGGTCGATGGTTTGCTCACCAAGGTCACTGCTGCGGTGGATGACACCGGCCAGGCGCTTCAGGACGTGAAGAAAATTGCCGCCAACACCCGCGATGTCAGTGCCACCGCCCGCAGTGTGCTGGTGAATAATCGCGGCAAGATCGATGCGATGATCGCGTCGTTGAAAATAACCGGCGACAACCTGAAAAACGCCACCGCCGAAGTACGCCGCAGTCCATGGCGGCTGCTCTATAAGCCCAGCGCCGATGAAATGGCCAACCTGAATCTGTACGATAGTGCCCGCCAGTTCGCCGAAGGCGCCGGCCAGATGAACGACGCCGCCACCGCGCTGCGAGATGCCCTCAAAGACCCCAACATCGATCAGGCCCGCGTGCAGACGCTGATCGAAAAGCTCGACAAGAGCTTTGAAAACTTCAACGGCGTTGAAAAAGATCTATGGAATCAGGTCAAGCCGTAGCCGCAGGCGGAACGATCGGAGTCTTGGCAAGCGGCGGCGGTGTTTTGCTGACGCGTGCTTTTTTCCGTGTCGCCAGAATTTGATCGACCAGCACGCCCACCAGTATGACCGCGCCCATCACGCTGCCGTTGAGTGAGCTTGGAATTCCCACAAGGTTGACGATGTTCTGCAGCACCTGCAGCAATGCTGTGCCGATGACAATGCCAAAAACCGACCCTTCGCCGCCGCGAAGGCTGCAACCGCCCAGCACCGCCGCTGCAATGCCGTACAATTCATAACTGTTGCCAAAATCCGATGGGGAAATTGAATTGGTATCAAGTGACAGTACGATGCCCGCAATGCCGCTCAGCAGCATGCACAAGACATATGCGCTGCCGACAATCAGCCTGCTGTTGATCCCCGAATAGCGTGCTGCATTTTCGTTTCGTCCGACCGCAAACAAATATCGCCCGTACACCGATTTATGAACGACGACCGCGCCGATGATCGCGACGATCATCAGGATGACAAACGGCATGGGAATGGCGATCGGGTTTCCCGGCCAGGGGATTTCAAGGTTATGCGTGGTGATCGTGCGCAGGATGCCATATTCGGATTCGCCGAAGCCAACGGTGTTGTCATCCACCATGAATCGCGCAATGCTGCGGTAAAACATCAGCCCGCACAGCGTCACAATAAACGGCTGCATCTTGAATTTGACGATCAGAATCGCGTGAAACAACCCCAGCAGCAGAACCGCCGCCATCGAAATCAAGATGGCCAATATCCATGGCAACTGCGGCATGTGCAGGACAAAGGTGTGAAGCTGAAGGGTGTCGGTAAAGCGCATGGCGGGCACAAGGGTCAATGTTCCGCCTCGCAGCATGACCGCCAGGAGCACGCCTTGAAGGGCAAAGACCGAACCGACCGAAAGGTCGATTCCGCCGGTGATAATGACAATCCCCAGGCCGATGCTGAAGATGCCGTACATTCCGATCAGGCGGGCGGTGTTTTGCAGGTTATAACGGCTGAGAAACACCGGGTTCAGGTAATACGCAATTCCGCAAAGAACAAGCAGAAGCATCGTAATGCCGAGGTCTTTTTTCATTGTGAATTCGCGGTCTTTCCCACCGCCAGTCGCATGATGGTTTCCTGATTGAACTGCTCGCGTGCGAGCACGCCGGTGATTCGGCCTTCGTGCATGACCGCGATGCGGTCGGCGACGCCGAGGATTTCCTCCATGTCGCTGGAGATCATGATAATGGCCACGCCGTTGTCGGCCAGGCTTCCCATCAGGCGGTAAATTTCCGCTTTGGCGCCCACGTCGATGCCGCGCGTGGGTTCGTCGAAAATGATCACGCGCGGCTGCATGGCCAGCCACTTGCCGAGCACGACTTTTTGCTGGTTTCCGCCCGACAGATTCATCACTCGCGTTTCAACCGAAGGCGCCTTGACCTTCAGCGAGGCGCACTGCTCGGCGGCCGATTTGGATTCACGGGACTTGCTGATCAGGCCCAGCGCGTTGGTGTATCGTTTCATCGCCGGCAGGGTAATGTTTTCGCGGATGACCATTTCGGTAATCAGGCCGGTGTCGCGGCGATCTTCGGGGGCGAGATAAATTCCCGCTGAAATCGCGTCCCGCGCTGTGCGAATCGATACGGCTTTTCCATCGACGGCGATTTCACCTTCGAGTGCGGGTTCCACGCCGAAAATGGCCTGGGCGGCTTCGGATCGGCCCGCGCCCACCAGCCCGGCAAAACCAAGGATTTCCCCACGGCTGACTTCAAAGCTGATCGTGTGCTGAGGCTTGTATCGTGTGCGAAGCCCCGTCACGCGAAGTCCGCCATTCTGTTTGTGGCTTGGAACGCGCTTGAACAGATCCTTCAGTTCCCGGCCCACCATGAGCCGGACCATGTTGTCGTGCGAAACCTGCTCTTTCGGCAATGCCCCGGCATTTTTGCCATCGCGCAAGACCACGACCCGGTCGGCGCAGCGTTTGATCTCATCCAGGCGGTGCGAAATGAAAATGACGCTCACGCCTTGCCGTTTGAGGTCGGCGATGGTTTCCAGGAGTCGATCCGTTTCGGTCAGCGTCAGCGAACTGGTCGGCTCATCCATGATGAGCAGCCGCGCGTTTTGCGACAGCGTCTTGGCGATTTCCACCATCTGCTGCTGCGCGATCGAAAGCTGTGAAAGCGGCGTGGCCGGGTCAAGCTGCAATCCGAGTCGGCGAAGATAAGTTCGCGATTCCTCGCGCATCGCTTTGCGGTCAAGCAACTTCAAAGGCCCGCCCCAAAGCTTTTCCCGGCCAAGAAAGACATTTCCCGCGATATCCAGGTTATCCAGGACATTCAATTCCTGATGAATGAACCCGATGCCCGTACGGATGGCATCGGAGACGTGGCGGATGGTGATCGGCTTGTCATCGACGCGGATTTCACCTTCGTCGGCCTGGTGCACGCCGCCGAGGATTTTCATTAAGGTGGATTTGCCTGCGCCGTTTTCGCCGATCAGCGCGATCACTTCGCCGGGATCAACAGAAAGCGAAACCGAATCCAGAGCCAGCACGCCCGGAAAACGCTTGGTGATGTTTTTCAGCTCTAAAAGAGGCACAGGAGAATGCGGATTGCGAAATGCGGATTGCGGAATTGGATTTCAGTCAATCCGCATTCCGAATTCCACAATCCGCATTGGTCTTACTTTCCTCGCAGCGTCTTCAATTTGGTCGCAAACTCATCGACGCTGCCCTTATCGATGCCCAGCGTCGGAACGATGACTTTCTTTTCCGCCGGGAAGACGGACTTGTCGCCCCGGATGTACTTGGCCATGAGCATGATCGCCTGGCGGCCAAATTCGTAGGGCTGCTGGACGACGGTCGCATAGATCGTGCCATCCTTCACGCCGGCGAGCGTTTCATCTTCTTCATCGAAGCAGACGATCTTGATCTTGCCCGTCTGGCCGGCTTCCTTGACCGCGTTGTAGATGGCCGGGCCGTTGTAGCTCCACAGGCCGACGAGGCAGGCGATGTCAGGGTACTTCAGGATCGTATCCTTTACGTTGTTCTTGGCGCGAACGCGGTCGGTGTCATCGGTACGCAGGTCGATGATCGTTACGTTGGAGCCGGCCAGTGCTTCCTTAATGCCGTTATACCGCTCACGGGCGTTCTGGGCGTCAGCCTTGCCGACGAAAACCATGATCTTGCCGCCTTGCGGAAGCGCTTTCTTGATCAGCTCGCCCGCCTGGCGTCCAGCAGCGACATTGTCCGTGCCGACGTAGCACGCGCGATTGCTGTCGGGCGCATCGCTGTCCTGACAAATCAGCAGCGACTGAGATGCAACATCATTCAAGAATTGTTTCTGATTGGCCGGGTCGATGGGGCTGATGGCGATTCCGTCAACGCCTCGAGACAGTAAATCCTGCACATTGCGTTTCTGGGTGGCGGCCTGCCCGTCCTGCGGCATGCGGAAGTCCACCTGAATATTCGGAACTTCCTTTTCCGCCTGAAGCGTGCCCGCGCGGGCGATGGTCCAGAAGTCTGAAGCGTTATTTGTCACAAACGCAAGATGCAGCGTCTTTTGCGTTTGTGCGGACGCATGCTGCACTGCGGAAGCGAATATTAAAGCAATCACAAAAACCGACAATCCAACCCAGTAGAAATGCCTGCGCATGGTTCTCTCCTTAATCAATGCCCGCCAAAGAAGGTTGTTTTATTTATAACAGACACAGGAGGATAACATCCGGTGGGGGAAATCCAAAATACGCCGGAAATAGCCACTTGGAAATGCGCGCCCGGAAATGGGCAATTGGCCATGACGCAGCTACAATAACCCGTTTGCCTTCACCGGAGAATTCGCCGTACATGAACTCCAAATTTATTCGCATTCGCGGCGCTCGCGAACACAACCTCAAAAACATCAATCTGGACATCCCGCGCGACCAGTTGGTGGTCGTCACCGGTCTGTCGGGCAGCGGCAAGTCAACTTTGGCATTTGATACCGTTTATGCCGAGGGCCAGCGGAAATACATGGAGTCGCTGTCCGCATATGCGCGGCAGTTTCTCGATCAACTGCAAAAGCCGGATATCGATGAAATCGAAGGCCTGCCCCCGACGATCGCCATCGAACAGCGCAGCGCTTCGAGCAATCCGCGTTCGACGGTCGCGACCACGACGGAGATTTACGATTACCTGAGGGTTTTATTCGCCCGCGCCGGCACGCCTCATTGCTGGGAGTGTGGCCGGCCGATCACGTCGCAAAGCTCGTCACAAATCACCAATGCGGTGATGGCTTACCCCGCCGGCACGAAGGTGATGATCCTCTCTCCACTCATTCGCGGCCAGAAAGGCGAGCACAAGGAAACCTTTGGCGCGATCAACAAGCAGGGATTTGTCCGCGCCCGCGTTGATGGGCAAATCGTCGAATTGCAAAAGCCGGGCGAGTTTCCGCAACTGAAAAAGACCTTCGCCCACAATATCGAAGCTGTCGTCGATCGAATCGTGCTCAAGCCTGAGGTGCGCTCGCGCATCGCCGACTCCATTGAAACCGCCACGAGACTATCGCAGGGCTTGGTGATCGTCGCCGTTGCCAAGCCGGACGGTACGTGGCAGGACCAGATTTACTCCGAAAAACTCGCCTGCCCGGAACATCCGCACGTGAGTCTCACTGAACTGGAGCCGCGAATCTTCAGCTTCAACAGCCCGCACGGCGCCTGCCCTGAATGTCATGGCCTGGGCACGCTTAACGAGTTCGATCCCGAGATGATCGTCAACGATGAATCCCTGACGCTTGAAACCGGCGCCGTCGAAGCCTGGCGCAAAAACGGCAAGCGGATGAACATCTACTACAGCCGCGTGCTCAGGCAATTCTGCTCGGATTTCGGCATCAAGTATTCAATGCCCTACAAGGACATCCCGAAGAAGGTTAAAGACATTTTGATGTTTGGTACGGACAAAAAAGGTGACATGGGCACGGGCACCGAATTTGAGGGGGTCATTCCCAACCTTCAGCGCCGATTCGAAAACACCGAATCCGAATGGGTCAAAGCCAGAATGATCCAGTACATGTCCGAGCAGCCCTGCAAGGTCTGCAAAGGCACAAGACTGCGCAAAGAAGCAATGGCGGTGCGATTGCACACCCAAAACGATCCCAACGCCCACGGCTCCGCCGTGGGTTCTTCAACCAACGGCGTTTCTCTCCCCGGTTATTCCGTCCACGATGTCACCACCATGACCGTCGACCGCGCCAAGCAATTCTTCGAAGAATTGCAGCTAGGCGAAGAAGGCCAATCCATCGCCGAGCCCATCGTGCGTGAAATCGGTTCGCGGCTGGGTTTCATGATCGATGTCGGGCTGGGTTATCTCACGCTTGATCGCAAAACCGGCTCGCTGTCCGGTGGCGAAGCACAGCGCATTCGACTGGCCACGCAGGTTGGCAGTGGATTGGTCGGCGTTTGCTATGTTTTGGACGAGCCAACGATTGGGTTGCATTCGCGCGACAACGACCGGCTGATTCGCACGCTGCTCAAACTGCGCGATATTGGCAACAGCGTCATCATGGTCGAGCACGATGAGGACTGCATCCGCGCCAGCGACCACCTGATCGACATCGGCCCCGGCGCCGGCGCGCATGGCGGCCACGTCATCGTCGAAGGCCCCGTCCCAACGTTGCTCCCGCTTAATGGCGAATCGGCAATCGCAAATCCAAAATCGAAAATCAAAAATGATTCCATTACCCTGAAATATCTCAGCGGCGAATTCGCCATCGTCGCGCCGCCTCAGCGAAGGCCGGTTAATCCCAATATCTCCGCGCTCGAACTGCGCGGGTGCAAGGAAAATAATCTGAAAAATGTCGATGTGCGCATCCCGCTCGGCGGAATCGTCTGCGTCACCGGCGTCAGCGGATCTGGTAAATCGACACTCATCAATCAGACTCTCCTGCCCGCGATGAAGCGCAAACTATACGGCTCAAAAGTCAAAGCTGGCGAGTTCAAATCGCTGGTCGGGCTGAACAAGATCGACAAGGTGATTGAGATCGACCAATCGCCCATCGGCCGCACGCCCAGGTCCAATCCTGCAACCTACACCGGCGTGTTCGACGAAATCCGCAAAGTTTTCGCCAAAACCCGCGAAGCCAAAATCCGCGGCTATGAAGCGGGGCGATTCAGTTTCAACGTCAAAGGCGGCCGCTGCGAAGCCTGTCAGGGTCAGGGCACCAAGTGCATCGAAATGCACTTCCTGCCGGATGTTTACGTGAACTGCGAAGTCTGCCACGGCACGCGCTACAATGCCGAGACACTGGAGATTCATTATCGCGGCAAATCGATCGCCGACGTGCTGAGCATGACCGTCGAAGAATCGCTGGCGTTTTTCGAAAACTTCCCGCGCATCTACCAGATGCTCAAAGCCATCAACGACGTCGGCCTGAGCTACGTCAAACTCGGCCAGCCCAGCACGCAACTCTCCGGCGGCGAAGCCCAGCGCGTCAAACTCGCCACCGAACTCGGCAAAAGCGCCACCGGCCACACACTGTATATGCTGGATGAACCCACCACCGGCCTGCATTTCGCCGACATCCACAATCTACTCAATGTGCTGAATCGCCTGGCCGACATGGGCAACACGATCCTGATCATCGAGCACAATTTGGATGTGATTAAATGTGCCGACTGGATCATCGACATGGGCCCCGAAGGCGGCGAAGCCGGCGGCCAGGTCGTCGCAGCCGGCACACCCGAACAAATCGTCAAGAAGGATCTGGGATATACCGCGACTTATTTGAAACCAAAGCTCGAACAGACCCGCGAACGCGAACTGGCGGCAACGGCGTGAGCACCCTTAAAAGGCCGATAGTTGGTAAACTACGGCGCGATGGCCCGTTTATTTGATGACATTCGCCAAGCCGTAAAGGAAGATCGAGTGATCGTCAGCTGGCATGCTGATGAGCGGTGCGAAGAACGAGCCGTTTCGTCGTGGCAATTGATAGCGGGCTTCGATGCGGCTGAATTGATTCGTGAACGACCGCGCAGCCAGCCAAATCCGTCCATCGTTGTTCGACAATTCCTTGCCGATGGTTCTGAGGTAGAATGTATCTGGTCTTGGTTGGCAATGAGCCGAAGAGCGAAGCTCGTGACCGTCTATTTTCAAAAGTGACATATGAACGAACGAAGAGAAAAAAGAAAACGATGGATTCAGCGAGGCAAGTTTGCTGTCGAAGTGGAAATCGAAGTGATCTATCCGGTTGATGACCCTTCCGAGCCATGCCTGGAGCCACAGACCGTTCATTTTTTGGACGAAGTGGCTCGACGCGCAGAACAGGGAGACGTTGCGTATCTGCGGTCTGTCGGTCGCGTATTCCAATCGGTCGCTTAGAGAGACCTACTCTTCCTCACCCCCACGTCACCGCCCACATCGATTGAGCCAGCTTGTTGTTCTTCGGATTCATCGGATCGTAAAACACAAACACCGCTGAGCCCTGCGTGAGCACGGCGACATCTTCCATGCGGATTTTGTTTTTGCCATCAATCAACTGGCCATCGGTCGTGAAGAAGTGGTAGGTGGCCCAGTCACAATCATTGCGGGTGGTTTGCTTGTGTACTTCGTCGATCCGGGCGTCGGCGGTTTTGCCTTCGCGCGCCAGGCGCAATTGATTCTGCACCTCGTATTCCATGACCAAACCGACCAGCAGGCTGGCCATCGACAGGCCGACCATGCACCAATGCTGACCGGCTTCGCGCCCGGGCGCGATCGGGAAAAGGAAAAAGGCCGCGCCCAGCGCGGCACCAGCCGCCACCATGAAAATCAACGGCCCCAGGTATCCGCCGATCGATCGCCTGGCCTGCGGTTCTGAGGTGAGATTGCGCATATCATTCGTATCGACGCATATGCAATCGCATCCAATCCGGCCGTGTTGAATTCTCGGTGCACCGACCGATAACGACCGAAAAACCACCGATCACTCACCTCGGTCCTGTTAATCTAGGCGGTTTTGGGTTCGTTTTGCATTTTTCGTTTTACCTGGACACTGCTGGACATTTGAGAACACGACCGACGACCGGTATTCCGATTCGATTGCCAAAGAGCATCGGCGCGCAGCGCCTTCCCATATACCTGTCGTGATTGCGCGATTGAGACGATTGGCGCGCAACGTTCAGAAAAACTGTTGGATTTTTGTGGGCCGTTTAAACCACCGCCAGCCGGTCCAGAATTCATCCGGAGCCCGCCATTGGCCTTCCGCGAGCCGGTGAAACCGCAGGAACTGCTCAACCCAGCGTGTGTACTGCCTGCGCGTCGAGCGTGAAAGATGAGCCATTCGGCATCGCCGGTCGAGTCTTTCCAGCAGTTTCACGATCCCATATTAGGGTTTTGTTTGGACTGACCAAGATAATTCGGGCACATTCGCGAAAATCTTCATTGGCGCTACAAAAAACAGGTATATTGGACTCCCATCCGCGCGGGGTGGCCGGCCCGGTCAAGATAAACAATGGTTACGCTGGCCTCACGGCGCACGCTGCATAAAGTCCTATTCGTTATGCGGCGGACGCTATTGAAATCGACACACGCGCGAACGCTTGCACGATGGCTGCCGACGGTCACCGCGTTCGCGGTCGCCGCCGTCCTTGGCAGCTGGCTTGCTCTGGCAATTTGGCCTGCCGCGCTTCGCCTCGGTCCGGGGCCCACCGTCCGGTTCGCCGCCGGTCGGTTTGAGAACCGAGCGTTCCTCGACGTCCACTGTAGGAGCGAGGGACGGAACTGGCCTGCCGCCCCGTTCGACGCGGGAGGCCTCGGCTTCTTCTTCTGCCTCCGCCCGTCGTCTATGCAGGACGAGCGTGTCCGCAACGACATCGTCATGACGCCGGCCGTCTGTCTGCAGCTTCAAGCGCCGATGCAAGCGCTGGGCATCTCCGCGATGATCGCGCTAATCATTGTCGTGACGCTCGCGCGATCGGCCATGCGTCGGCCGGATGCCGCCCACGCGTGTCCGGTTTGCGGTAACGACCTGCGCGCAACGCCCGACCGGTGCCCGGAATGCGGAACGGCAGCGGCGAAGCCGGCCGCCGCATAACCCGCCATTGGAGCGGATCCCGATGGATCGGGATATACTTCTCTTGTGGCCAAGCGCCGCGCGTGCGCCGCCGCGGCCGCTCAACTGCATTACGTTATCCCGCCATGACGACACCTGGCCGAAAACCGAGCACGTATCGGGTATCATGGCCAGTTGTGTATAACGGAGGTCATAGTGCAAGGCATGGTTCTCGTTACAGGTGGTTCGGGCTTCGTCGGCAGTCACGTAATACTGCAGCTTCTGAACGCTGGATACACGGTTCGCACGACCATCCGATCGCTCGATAAGGAGAGTGCCGTGCGTTCGATGCTTGAGAACGCCGGCGCGAGAACGGAAGGTCGATTGGTTTTTTTTGTGGCCGATCTGCGTCGAGACGAAGGGTGGGCTGAGGCATGCAGGGGCTGCGACTGCGTGATGCACGTGGCATCGCCACTGATCGCCACGAAGAATGAAGACGAGGTCGTTCGACCGGCAGTCGACGGGGTACTGCGAGTGCTGCGCGCTGCGCGGAACGCGTCGGTGAGGCGCGTGGTGTTTACGTCAACTTGCGGCGCCATCTACTACGGGCATCCGCTGCGCGCCGAGCCCTTCGATGAGACGAACTGGACCAATGTCGACAGCGGCGACATGAGCGCTTACGTCAAGTCGAAGGCTCTGGCTGAACGAGCGGCTTGGGACTTCCTGAAGAATGAGGGCGGCGCGCTGGAATTATCTGTCGTTAACCCCTCGGGCATCTTCGGCCCCGCGCTCGGCCCGGACTATTCATCCTCTCTTGATCTCATCAAGCGCCTTCTGAACGGCAGCATGCGTGCATGCCCAGACCTGTGGTTCGGCGTGGTCGATGTGCGTGATGTCGCCGATCTTCATCTGCGTGCCATGATCAGCCCTGAAGCAAAGGGAGAGCGTTTCATCGCGACCCAAGGTGTCGCCGTATCGATGCTCGAAATTGCCAAGATGCTCAAGGCGCGACTGGGTGAACGGGCGGAGCGGGTTCCCACGCGCAAACTGCCGGACTTCATCCTCAAGCTCTTCGCGCTCTTCAACGTCGAAATGCGCGACCTCGTGCCTCTGCTTGGCAAGGCGAGGAACGCCACGAGTGCCAAAGCGCAACAGATGCTCGGATGGAAGCCGCGTAGATGGGAAGATGCAATCATCGCTACAGCGGAAAGTCTTCTGAAGCTAGGTCTTGTTGATACGAAATAAGTCCGAGGTTGTTTTTCATCGCGATTCCGGAGTGATGGCGGCATGGGAAGACGAGATAACCACACGACTATGAAGCCGTTCCCCAGTCAAGCTTAATTTTCTCGGAAGCGTGATCTTTTTACATTTTGATTCTCCAGTTGAGTCCGGCCATCGCGGCGGTGCCTTCACGCGACTATTCGAGTTTCGATTCCTATCCTGTTCGCT
>DASZXJ010000168.1:0-9844 GCA_035545895.1 Tepidisphaeraceae bacterium
ACCACCAGCGGCGATATCGGTTTCAGCCAGTTGAAACAGCGCGCCATCGCCAGAGGCGGCGGCTTGGGCGCCAAGCCCGAAGTTTCATTTGCGGATGACTACAAGCTTGAAGTCAGCAAGCAGGCGCAGAATTTTGCGGGCGAGCCGATCTCGCGAAGTCTGCCACCCTATTACCTGCCGCAAGCATTGGCACAGATCCTTCCTCGCGTCGTGGATCGCCGCGAGCCGCTGACCTATCTGTTTGCAACGTGGGTGCCCGAAGCCAGCGAAGTGATGTATCGCTACGTTGATGTCGAACGCGAACAGGACGTGACCTTTGCCGGCCGGCGCGTGCGCGCGGTGCCGGTGAAGGATCGCGTGGGTCTGGAAGGTGCTGTGACCACACACTATCTCACCCCCGAGGGACAGTATCTGGGCAGCACCAACGCGGAAACCGGCATCACGGTCATTGCGACCGATGCCGCAACCCTCAACCGCATCTGGCATAACGGCAATCTGACCCGCCCTGGCGCGGTCGATCGCTAAATATCCAGATTGAGATTCATCACAGCCCGGGTTTGGACCGATAACTCTAATAAGCCATGGTGCGCTGGTTAGGAAAATCTCTCGCCACGATCGTGCTGATTCTGGGCGGCTCGTTTGCCATCTGGTTTTATCAGGATCAAACCTCATCCAGCCGGCAGATCAAAAAACTCGAACAGGAAAAGCACGTGCTGGAGCAGGTCGTGCAGCGCCTCAGCGATGAAAAACGCGTGGCTGAAGTCGTGGTGACCAATCAGAAAACCGTCAACGGCGTTTTGACTTCGACGCTTTTATTCGTCGAATACGACAAGGCCGGCCAGAATCTGCCGCCTCGAACCATCACTATCCAGGGTAACGAAGCCCATATCGATGCTCTGGTGATTCGATTCAACCAGCACTTTGTCAGTGAAGGCGACCCTCTTCGCGGCCACAGCCTGGCGCTGTTTACGCGCATTTACGGAGCCAACCAGACCCCGGCAGAAGGATATGTGATCGACCAACCCGGCAAGATTCCCGACATCTATCGCAGTGCCGATTCGCAAGCCAGCGACTTCGAGCAGGAGCTTTGGGAAAATTTCTGGAAGCTGGCGGACGATGCGAACTATCGCGCGCAAAAAGGCGTGGAAGTCGCCAACGGCCAGGGCGTGTGGGGACCGTTCGAGCAGGGCAAGCTGTATACGATTACGCTCCAATCACATGGCGGGGTGAGCATCACATCCGAACCGCTCAAGGGAATCTATCGGGAACTGCTTCGCGAACAGCAGTCCACCACGCAAAGCGATTCCCGTTAGTTGGCTGGATCCTGACGCGGAATATCGACTTTCGCCGAAGCGGCGATCCTTTTGACCAAATTCCGCTCACGGAGGTACGAGCCGTTGTATGGGAACGAAAGTGACAGCGTCAATATGCGGCCCGACGGAAGCGAGCGCGATGCGCTCAGGTTGACCTGCGGTTCATCATCCGCACTTCGGGAGGGGTTCGCCAGCAACGGGACGGTCTGCCCGCCAAAGTCAATTTCTTCAAAAAGCCGGCCGCCCCGATTGGCGCCCAGGCTGAGCATGTCGAAGAACGAGGGACGGTGAAGCGTGATTTCAAGCACATCGCCGAAGCTCGAATCCCGATACACCGCCAGCGCGTCCTCGACATTTTCGATGCGTTCCCAATCCGCGGGAAGTTGAATCGAAAAGCCCTCGAATTGCACCACCTCGCCAAGGGGTACATTTACCGCGCGAAATTTCGACCGGTTGACCAGCTCGGCAGCGCCGACCGTGCACGCCAGCACCAGCCACATGATCGCCTGCGTCATGAAGCGTTTGAAACCGGATTCGAGCGCCGCCTTGGGCATGTCTGAAGATTCTAGCATGCTTGCAACATTTGACGAGATCGCGTCTGATATTTGGACAGTTGCCCCAAGGGGATCGTTGAAATGCCCGACGCATCGCTGGCCATCAATTTAACGAACGTGGAGAAGGTGTATCGCGGCAAGGTGTATGCGCTGCGCGGCGTGAACATGCGGGTCAACCGCGGCGAAGTATTCGGCCTGCTCGGGCCCAACGGCGCGGGCAAAAGCACGCTCGTCAAAATCATGATGACGGTCGTCAAGCCGACACATTGCCAGGGGCAATTGCTCGGCGAGGAAGTCGGACATAAGGCCACTCTCGCACGGGTCGGATATTTACCGGAGAATCATCGTTTCCCGCGATATATGACCGGCCGGCAGATTCTTGATTTCTTTGGAGCATTGTCGCAAACACCTCGAACCAAACGGAAAGCACGTATCGACGAACTGCTCGAAACCGTCGGGATGACCTCATGGGCCGACAAAAAAATATCGATTTATTCCAAGGGCATGATGCAGCGGGTCGGATTGGCGCAGGCGCTGATTCACGATCCAGACCTGATTCTGCTCGATGAACCGACCGATGGTGTGGACCCGGTCGGCCGGCGAGAAATACGCGATGTCCTGCTCTCACTCAAACGCAAAGGCAAGACGATTTTTATCAACAGTCACCTGCTGAGCGAGCTTGAACTGATTTGTGATCGCGTGGCGATCCTGATCGGCGGAAAAGTGGCCAAACAGGGAACGATCGACGAACTGGCGATCGCCAGGCAGCATTATTATCTCGATCTGTCACAAGCCCCCGACCCGGCGATCCTCGAATCGATTCGCCGCTGCCTGCCCGAAGGAATTACTCTTGCTGCCAATCACTCCAGCCTTCAGATTTTGACGACCGATGCCGCCCACGTTCAGCCAGTGATCGACCTGCTGAGATCGGCGCAGATCGTGATCAAGCGGGTTCACCCCGTGCGCCCATCATTGGAGGAACTGTTCATCGAAGCGGTCGGCCATTCATCGGCTGTCGGCGCGAAACCGGGGGCGCAGCCATGAATCTACAATCAACTGAAAAAAGCGGTTTCGGAACGCAGACCGGCGCTTTACTGGTTGATGCCTATCGCGATTTGCAATCGCGGAAGCTTTTTTGGCTGACGCTGGTGTTGTCGCTGCTCGTTGCAGGGATATTCGGATTGGTTGGCATCAACGAAAACGGCATTTCAATCGCGGGAAGGACGTTGCGCGGCACGCCGTTCAATTCCAACCTGATCGCACCGGCCGAATTCTTCAAATTGATGTATACGACCCTGGCGATACCCGTGTGGTTGGGCTTTCTTGCAACCGCGCTGGCGCTGGTCTCCGTGGGAGGATTATTCCCGGAGATGATCACCAGCGGATCGATCGAGCTGTATCTTTCCCGGCCGATCGGCCGGCTCCGACTGTTTTTGACAAAATACGTTTTCGCATTGCTGTTTACCGCGCTTCAGGTTTTGCTTTTCAGCGCGGTGAGTTTCATTGTCATCGGCTTGCGCGGCGGGATTTGGGAGTTCCGGATTTTCCTGGCTGTGCCGCTGGTGACGCTGTTCTTCAGCTATCTCTACTGCTTCTGCGTACTGCTGGGCATCGTGACGCGCAGCACGCTGGCGTCAATCCTGTTCACCGTGATTTTCTGGGGCTTTTTATATGTGATTCACGTTGCCGACCTGCAACTCACCACTTTTTCCGCGGCGGCGGAGCAGCGCGTGGCGCATCAGCAGCAGTTGATCCAGATGAATCAAAAACTGATCGATCAAAATGCAGGGTTGCCCGCGGACAGGCGAGGCAACATGACCGCGTTTGAATTTCAGCGAGACAAACAACGGGAGTCGCTCGCTGATTATCAGCAGACAGCCGACGAATTGCGCTGGTGGCAAAGGTTGATTCTCACGATCAATACTCCGCTGCCAAAAACGAACGAAACGATAAGCCTGATGAACCGGTGGTTGATCTCCCCTGATGCAATGACAGCCGTTGAGGACGATCAGCGTCAGCGTCGCGAGGCGTTTCGAGCACGCATCGGCGCTACGAGCCGCCCCGGTGAGAACGTTCGCCAATTCGTGGACACAGCGGAAACACAGCAGCAAATCGATGAAGAGTATGGTGGGCGCAAGGTCGCACGGATCATCGGCACATCGCTGGGGTTTGAGGCAGCCATTCTCGGGCTTGCTGCGTGGGTCTTCTGCCGCCGCGATTATTGATAAGCCATCGCCTGCCGATAGAGCGCTGCATACGAATCGCACATGGCGGTCACATCAAAATTCGCGCGGGCAAATTCCATCGCTGCGGGCACGCTGGCTGCGATCGCGGCAGGATCATCTATCGCTTTTTGCAGCAATTGTGAAAAACCATCGGCATGGCCCGCTTTAGCGAGCCATGGATAATCACCCGGAAACCCCTCGCGCAATCCCGGCCCATCGGTGGCGAGAACCGGCACCGCCAGCAGCGCGGCTTCAATCGCCACCAGCGCCAAACCTTCATAACGTGAGGGCATGAGCAGCAAATCGAATTGCGGCAACTCGCTCGCCAGATCCGGCACGGGGCCATTGACCTGAATGGTCCAGCCCGGCGGTGGATTGGCGGCCAGTTCGCGAAGCTTGGCTTCATGCGTTCCACTGCCGTGAATCAGCAGATCGCACGGGCGAGACGGTTTGACGCTTCGGATGATCTGAGGAAGAAGGTCCACGCCTTTTTGATCTTCAAATCGTCCGGCAAACAGAATTCGATATCGCTCGCCCGGCAGACGGCCGATTTCACGCGGCTGATTTTTGACCAATACACCGTTGAAAATAATCCTGGGCGGCTGAGGCAGCGCCCCCGCGCCGGATTCGGCACGCAATTCTTCGAACGCGTGCTGTGCGCCCTGAGAGACGCTGGCGACGAACGATCGCAGCATTTTCTTGTCGCACCATCGGCCCAGCTTGCGCCAGGGGTTCCAATAGATCGTGTTATGGATCGTGCGGACGAGCGGAATACGCGCACGTCCTGGCCGCATCGCGATCATCGAAGCATAACTCGATTCGGGAATCTCGGTATGCAAATGAATTAAATCGGGTTGCGATTGGCGCACCGCGCGGGCGGCCCACAGCCCCGACAAGACCATCCCGCCAAATTTGATCGGCACACTCGTGCCCACATAAAGCGGCACACTCATTTCCTGAAGTTCCCGCTGCATCGATTGGCCGACCGGACCGGGATCGACTCCGTTGGCGACATACAGCGAAAAATCAAATCGATCGCGCAGGCCTTTCATCAGGTTGAACGCAACGCGCTCCGCGCCACCCAACGCAAGATGCGTGATGATTTGCAGGACTCGCGGACGCTTGGAACTCATTTGGGCACTATAACCGGGAAGCCGTGGGTCGGCGCGATGGATGGCGGCAAGGGTTGAGGCGTCAACAGGTCCGGATAGCGCTTGAATAGTTTGGCTGAGGCAATGCCCGCGCCATAGACACACCACAGCCAGATGCCTCCCATCGGTCCTTCCAGAAATACATCAAAGGCCGCGTTGGTCATCAGTGCCGCCCAATATGCGCCGAAGAACATAAAAAGCCCCGCCCAGTTGGTGTATCCGCGCGAGCGGGCGCGCCAGCATCGTCATATGCCCGTTATGCGGGCTGCGAAGCGATTCCCCTTCCTCGACCTGGTAGCCATCGTCGGTGGCGAGGTTGATGCCGAATCCCTTGCCCATCCAGAAATACCGGCCATGGACGGTGTAATTGACGATGTCGGTCCACCAGCGCATTCGCCATTCTTTTGAGCCCTGCATGGCTTCATCGTCCGATTCCTTCACGACGCTGTTGATGGCCTTGGTGAGAAATTCAAAGGAGATTTCGCGCGCACCCGTGACGATGCGCAAATCGCTGGCCCAGAAGAAAAACAAGCCGACGCCGATCACGAAGAAAATCCGCATGGCGCGGGGATGAAACGGGCGCAAAACCATTGACACACAAACGGCCGTCGCAAAGGCGACCATGCCGGCGCGGCCCTGCACGTTCAGCGCCAGGTTGAGCGGCATCATCAATGAGGTGAACCAGGGATTCAGCCCCCCGCCGAGTCCGACGATGTACGCAAAGCATCCCGCGATATGCACGCACATGTCGCCGCCTTTGAGCTGAATGATCGGCACGCCCGAACCGGGAAACGCAGGCAGCGATTCCTGAAAAAATGCGCACAGCGTCGTCGAAATCGGCGCCAGTAATAAAAATGCCACCACGAACTTGCGGTAATAGATGACAAGCTTTTGCAGTCGCGTGGGCTCGTTCAAGAGAATCGTGGCAACAATGAAAGCATATGTGCCATAACCCCAGACGACCGCGTCGCGGATGGCGTCTTTCTGGTATGTGTCGAGATAGGGAATCGTGCAGCACATTCCCCAGAACATGAAAACCATCAACGGGATGAGCAGTCGAATGCCCAGGGTCTGCTTCAGGCCGCCCGTTTTCAGGATAATATAGACTCCGACAAGCAAGGTAATCTCGCCGATGAACAGCGGATTGACGCCCCAGTAGGCAAAGCCGCGCCCGCCCAGCGCGTAGCCAAGCAGGACCAGGCACAAAAAGCGGAAATACCGGTCCCCCATGCGAACGCGTTTGAACGCGCGCTCGGTCGCGGGCGAGAGGCGCTGGACCTCTTGCGGCATGGTGTGAGCGAATGTTCCGGCATTATGGGTCGTCATGATCGCAGCTTACATCTTACGTTCGTTCTTGCATCGGTCGAGAAAATCGCAGATCACGCGAGCGCATCCTGCGGGATCAAAGCGTTCTTTGGCGGCGTGTTGACCTGCGGCTGCCATGCGTCTGGCAAACTCGGGATCGCGCGCCAGGACCTGAATTTTTTCAGCAAACGATGCTGGATCGCCGGGCTCGGCGAGCAGGCCGGTCCGGCCGTCTTCTATATATTCGGTAAATGCCCCCTCGCGGGTTGCAACAATAGGCCGCCCTGCCAGCATCGCCTCAACCACCGCCAGCCCAAATCCTTCGCGACGACTGCTGTGCACATATACATCCACCGCGCCAAGGATCTGCCGGGCGTCGGGCCGGGGCGACACAATTTGTATGCGCGGGTTGTTGATCTGTTTCACCTGCTCTTCAACGGTCGAACCCGGCTCACCCTTGCCAATCAGCAGCAAATGAGCGTTCAGGGCAAGGTCCAGCAACTGAAACGCCTTTAGCGTGGTGGTATGATCCTTCCACCCGACGAACGCGCCAATATAGGCAAGCAGCAGCGCATCATCCGGCACGCCCAGTTCCCTGCGAAACTCGCGCGGATAAGGATGGGTTGCAGGATTTCCAAAAGGATCGCGCACGCCGTTATATGCCACCGCCGCCGGGCCTTTGTGAGATGCGGGTCGATGCGCGCGTTCCACCGTTTTTGAAACAAACAGCATCGGGTCGTTTCGCGAGATCAGCGCGAACAACTTGCGCTTGAAGTTGCCTTCCAGAACCAAATCGACCGCATGAATGTAATGAACGACGCGGCAAGGCAATCCGACGGCAGCCGCTTTGGCAACCAGCGCAGCCTTGAATGCGCTGGCCACCACGAAGTCGATCTTTTCCTTTTTCAAATATCTCCGCAGCACCTTGGCGGGTTTTGCATAACCCTGATCGCCGATGCAGAGCAGTTCGATCCCAAGTTGCTTGAACGCATCGCGCGTGGCAGCCGAGGGGTCCATCAGGCTGCCGAATTGGAAATCCGCGCGATTGCGATCGACGCCGCGGGCGAGAGTCAACAAAACATTGGAGACTCCACCGTGGTATTCCAAATCGCGATTGAGAAACAGGGCTCGCAGCATGTGTAAAAGTCGGGGCGGTCTATTTTGACGCGCGGGCGCTTAGAACGCGATCGTATCCTTCGGCAATTTGTTGGGCGGCATAGTCCCAGCTTAATTCTTCACTTCGCTTCAATGCGCCATGCGACAGGCGCGTCAGTTCAGACGGATCGGAATGCATTCGTCGCAACGCGCCGGCAATGCCTTCAATGCTGATTTCCGGCGAAGTCATCGCCACTTTGACGCCGCAATCATCGTTGACGATGAATCCCATGCCGCAGGCATCATGACAAATCACGGGCAAGCCCAATGACAAGGCCTCCAGAGTTACCGTGCTCGATGCTTCCTGCAAACTCGGGAAGGCGAACAGATGCGCGCGGGACATTTCCTGCATGGCCTGCTCGTGGGGCAATTCCGCGATCCAGTTCACTTTATCTGCAATTCCCAGTTCCTGGGCAAGCGCCTGCCACTTGGCTCGCTCCGGGCCGCTGCCCAGCGATGTGAAGTGAACCGGAAATTCATTTCCGATCCGCGCGATGGCATGCAATACCAGCGGCACGGCCTTGCGGCCAATGTGATAACCCGCAAAGACCAGTCGCAACGGCTCGCGCTGCGGATCATACGTCTTGATCGTGGCGATATGCGGTCGCGGCTTGCCGCCGGCTTCACAAAGACACTCAGCCGGCACATTGAAAACATCGGTGAACATCTGCCGATTGTCTTCACCGATGGCCCAGATGTGCGCTGCCGCCCGCGCGGCCTTTCTAGGACGCGGATAAATGCGCTTTTGAATTTCGTTGGCGATATTTCGCAAACCGTATGCCAGCCGGTCGCGCCAGCTCAGCATCTTGAAATATGACCAGGGCATGTTCGATGCGCCGGCAACCGGTCCCCAGAAAAACGGGATCGGCAACTTCCACAGATAGCCGGGCTCGCGATAGCCAAGGATATTCAGGTGATGGGTCAGTTCAAAAGGATTTTCGGCGTGCAATTCCCTGACCTTGCGATACGCAGCGCGCTGCCAGGAAGCATAGCCGACATAATAAAAAGGCCGCAGCAGTGAACTGCTCGTCTTATCGAAGAATTTGTATAACGGCGTCTCTTCGACAAACAGCATGGTCAGCCCCGGAATCAGACCATGCTCTTTCAAATAGGCTTCGATCTCTTTTCTATGCGGATACGTCGTTCCCGGCACGCACATGAGCGTGACATCATGGTGCCGGGCAAGGCGCGAACCGATGTTCCAGCCGATGCCTGCTTCGGAGCCGCGCGTCGGACTGACGGCGATGGCGGACACCAGCACGCGCCGCCGGCGGCGATCGCTTGTTGCTCTGGAAATGCCCTGCTCTTCTGTGGCGATGCTCATATTGTAACGCGGCGGGCGCCAATCGAATCCTACGACGCCGCTTTCATCTTCAATTTCCGGTCATCCGCCGATTCACTCGCGTTTTGCTGCGCGGGATACGTATACATCGTGCACAGCGGCGCCGGTCCATGCCGCGAAATGCTCGAGCAGACGTCCTGCGCCAATCGCCAGGCGGCATTGGCGGCGGTGTTCGGCAAGAGCAGGCCAAAGTGCGTCCGATCAAACCATCCCAGATCGTCGGTTGCGCGAATTCTTTTCAGAATTGTGCGCGCCAGACGCATGTTGGACAACCGGCGCTTGCCCGGCTTGCTCAGGCGAAACAGCACCAGTGTCAGATCGCCAGCCGACGTGCGCGTGGCGCGCAGGCTTTCACGCTCGATTGCCAGTTCAAACTGTTCCACCGAAAGCAACGTGCGGACCGTCCGCTTTTTATGGGCGCGATGGCGCACATCCACGCTTTTTGAGCGCTGGAGCATTTTCTCTCCTCACATCCAACAAAGGCTTTGCCAGGGTCCACAAGTCAAAGCCGATTGTTCAGGCGATATCTCTTCGGCGAGGCGGCTCGTTCTGCGAGGTGTCATACACGCCGGGAAGCTGCCGCACGGCTTCCGTGCCGTAATAACTCCCCCCATACACTTCATATCCCTTGCGATTCGGAGCATCGTTCACCACCGCTCCCATCACCCGGGCACCCACGGCCAGCAAGGCATTTCTCGCATGCTCCCCGGCTTTGCGGGTGCTCTTGTCGGCTCGCAAGACCAGAATCGTCGTATCGCACACCGCGGACAGAATCCGCGCATCGGTCACCGGGTTCACC
>DASZXJ010000169.1:0-16878 GCA_035545895.1 Tepidisphaeraceae bacterium
CTCCATGAAACTGCACAAAAGTGCGCGCCATATGACGAATCGGACAAGCGGATTGGTCGATGAAATGCGCTGAATTTTCGCGCATCTGTTCGTTTCCGCAGTGACATCCACCGTGTAAAGCCGCCGACGGTGTCGGCGGGGATTGGGGCGGTCCGGGCATCAAAATCGACGGCCCATCGCGATTCAACGCGCCACCGTCCGAGCGCTCTCCAGCAGATCGCTGACGCGCCAAATCTTGAGAACGCCCACGACGTTGTCGAATACAGCAAGCTGAGTTCCATCCGGCGACAGGCATGACGCGCCGCGGAAGAGGCCAAATGTGTTCTGCGTGGAGAGGACAATTCGAATCGCGAGCTTTTCATCATCCAGCTTGACCAGCACCGGCTGACCGCGCGGCGCCAGCGCGGCGAGTTTTCCGTCGTCGCTCCACGTCAGGCCCGCGCCCGCATCGAAGCTGTCTCGCATCGCTTCAAAAACGTATCTGTCGCGGTCCACATCGTAAAACTTTACGCAATTGTAGTCACACAGAACCAGCCAATGCCCGTCCGGTGAAAGCGCCAAAGAATCGACTTTCAAATTCTCCATTCGTTTACCTGGCGTCCAGCCGTTGGCTTGCCTGGAAAAAACAAGAACTGTTTCTTCCCGAGCAACCACGGCCCGGTTGCCTACAACCGAAAACGATCGTCCCTTGGTTCGAACATTCATCAGCGGGCGGTTCGAACCGACTGCCAGAAGTTTCATGGAACCATCCGATCCGGCAACCAGGTCCTCCGTCCTGATCTCGCCTGATTTCAAATCCACGGCAAACAATCGATCAAACTTCATCAGATGAGCCGTGCCGGACGTTTCAAGACTAATTTGAATGTTCCCGGAATCGACGATATTGGAATCGAGTTGCGGAAGGGCAACTGGTTTTTCCCGCAATTCCTCAAGGTCGAACACAATTGAAGACCCCGGTGAAGCGCCGGCCATCAGAACATATCGGCCATCGCGAGACAATCGAGACTGGGAATTGAATCGGCTCGCATCTGGCGGATAATTGATCGTTTTGCTCGCGCCTTGGGTTGGATCGAAGATTTGGAATCCCTCCCGGGTCACAGCCGCCAGTTTGCCGTCGGGCATGAAACGGGCGGACTGAACCGGGTCGAGGTAGGGAAACTGCCGCGCCTTGACCTCTCGCAGATCGATATTCCGATATCCATATCGCCCGAGTTCATCGAGCTGTTTCTGCTGGAAAAGATCGGAATTATCCCAGCCCTGAACTTTGACCCGTGGATTGCCCAGCCAATCGATCGTCAAATGAATCCTTTGCGGGCGATCATCAATCAACACCTCAATAGGCAGGATAATGCCATTCCCGATCGGCTGCTGAGCGGGCATGGCGACGCGTTGAGATACCGGCAGATCCGATTCGAATTCGAAAGCGGGCGACGAAACGATGCCGGCTGGATCGACCGATCCAACCGGCCAGGCCAAGGTCGATAGGCCTCTTCTTCCACAAACAACAACGTTCCAGCGTTTTCCAGTCGTATCCGCAACCTGGCCGGCCTGGACGACCTGGGGGCGGGCAATAAAAATCTTGAAATGGCCTCCCTCATCCGCCACCGCGTCAAGAAGCGACATCACTCGCGCTGACAGTGCAGCCAGTGTTTCAGACGTCTGATTCGATTTCGACTCGCTCGCCGCGCCAAGCGACCGGTCAATTGCCGACATTTCACCGCTGATCCGGTACAAGGCCAGCCGGTGCCGCACGGATGTGCCGTAACGTCGCCAGCCGAGATAGGCAGTCGTACCGATGGCGAGCGCGACCAAGATTATCCAGCCGATTTGCTTGCCGCGCGACGACTGTCTTCCATATTCCAAAAGCGGCGGAGGTTCGATTTTGCGTATCGACATGGTGCAATTGCAGGGCAACATTGTAACCGACAACTGCCGGTAAAGCCGCAGCGGAATCCGGTTCCGCCGCTTGACGAGGAGTGAGCGGGGTTCTTCAATCTGGCGGATTCAAACCGTTGATCTGCGCCGGCGCGCTCCCTGGGGATGGCTTGACGCACATCCCCTGGAAGCTACGATCTGCTGTCGCCGCGGGCGTAGCTCAGTTGGTAGAGCGTCACGTTCCCAACGTGAATGTCGAGGGTTCGAATCCCTTCGCCCGCTTTTTCCTTTACTAGCAAGGGTTTATGTTCGATATTTCTCTCAGTTAGATGAGAGTGTTAGCCCTCACATAACTATATACCTTTTATGTGAGTGTTAAACGCCGATCAATTATCTAACAGGAGGAATGCAAATGACACTCACCGATGCCCTTGCCGATCATTCCCGCCGTCTACGCAAACGTGGTTGCTCCGAACGATCCATTGCAGCGAACTCTTGGGACGTAAACCACTACCTTGCCGATTGGCTGCCCGCACCGTCAGTCCCAATGCCGTCTTCTGCGCATCGGTGACGGCTGGCGTAGCTTGGATGATTCGCGCGAGCAACCGCGTATTGTCGACAACCGTCTTCTTGGCGGCGTCTTTGGCGACAATATTCGCCGGCGAACGCGTTGCGTCGGCATTGGCCAGCGCATATGCGTCGAGAAATGCAGTTGCATACCCGCTGTACGTCGTGGCCTGTCCGGATGAAAGGCCGTAAGCGGTTGGTGTAGCGGAAATTAATGGTTGGAATGTATTAATCCAAGTCACCAGTTCCGCTTCACGACTGGGAAGAAAATCAGTGGATGAAGCCATGATCGCTCCTAGTTTGGACAGAGAACCTTGAGGCGCAGCCTGTTCGGACCGCGCCACATCACGCGCCGACCGCGCAGGCCGACGCATGCTCTTTCTATCCATTCAGCGGAACCGGCATCACGGACACATCCGTGTCGCTTCGCCGCTTCAGACGGAATAGTCGTCACAACACGAACGTGGCTTAATCAAAGTTTATAAAATCACAAACGTGAATTAATTCACGAGTCCAAGCGTGGTGAATGGCCACTTTGTAGCCAATGGGTCGCCAATCAAACACATAGCTCCCATTTTGGGGCAGTTTGACTGAGGTACTTTTCACGCCATGAAGGGACTGATAAGCTTCAGCCCCAATGATCCAGCATTCAAAGGCACATCGCCACGGAGTCGCGGGGAAATACGGAAAAGACGAAACTGGGCGGCGGTTTCGCAGAATTTTCGATATTTTGCTCGCCTGCGCAGCGTATGGATGCGGGACGCTGGGTATCGTTTTCGGATACTTCTGGAAAAGCTACGGCCCTATAGGAGCCGCTCTTTCCGTTATTGTTTTGATACCGGCAATTTATTTCGCTGTGCGGCACCTGATGGAGCCGTTGATCGACAAGTTGGCCAAGGAACGCCTATTACACCTTCGAGGTCGGCGGGCTGAAATCCTGGTCGCCTGGATACTGGAAGACCTTGGCGATGAATGGCACATCTTTAATAGCATTAAGCTGGAAAAACAGAGCGATATCGATCACGTTTTAGTCGGTCCTGCCGGTTGTTTTTGCATTTCGACCAAGTCTCAACGTGGCATCTTCGAGGGAACTGCCAATGGCCTGCTATACAATGGAAATCAGTGTGATTTTGCACAGCAGACGCTTTGGCAAACCATGAACCTCAAGGATCGGCTGGAAGTCTTGATGGGCAAGGATGTGCCTTTTATTCAACCGGTTCTAGCCGTGCCATTCGGCTATACCGAGCACGATGCTTGCGGCAACAAGGTGAAATTGGTTCACATGGAAAATATCACTGAACGCCTCGCACCGCTTGAGGGTTCGCCTAAAAAGCTGAGCAAGGACCAAATCGCCCGGGTGGTCAAAGTCATGGAAATGATCCAAGAGGGCGCAGCTGACGTCTACGTCCGCCCGGATTCGCCGCAGGAACGCTCCCGATAATACACTTAAAAACTGATCGACAAATCGCGGTCAAATAATACGGGGAAACAAATGTGTAATGTGCGGGCTGCTGGCACCATTAGACGGTTTTACTGGCTCCCTTTCCCGCGCAAAGGCAGCCCCGGAAGGTTTCCGGGCAGCCCTTTCTCCCTTCCGGGCGGGCCTTTTTACCTCCAAGGCAGCCCGAGAAAGCTTCTGGGCAGGCCTTTCTCCCTCTAAGGCGGGCCTTTTTCCTTTCCGGGCAGGCCTTTTTAGCTCCCGGGCAGCCCGGGAAACTTTCTGGGCGGGCCTTTCTCGGCTCTGGGCAACCCGGGAAATCATTCTGTATGGGAACCATCATCATTCTTGAGATCAGCAAACTTTGCAGCCATTGTGGGATTGCCCTTGGTCAGCTTCTTAACCGTCAGGTCTTCCGCTTTATTATTAGCAAGTCGGAGATTGTTTTCAGAACCAACCAGCGCGTCCTTGGTCTTTTGAAGATGAACGATGGTCTTATCGATCTCTTCAATTGCCGTCTTAAATTTCTCAGACGCCAATCTGTAGTTCCGGGCGAAGCCGGTCTTGAATTCATCGAGTTCGCTCTCGAAGTTCGTGATATCAATGTTTTGCGCTTTTACCAGTGCAAGCTCTGTTTTGTATTTTAGTGAGTTCTGAGCGGCGTTTCGTAGCAGCGTAACGATCGGGATGAAGAATTGTGGCCGAACAACGTACATCTTGGGAAACCGGTGCGAAACATCGACGATACCGGAGTTATAAAGCTCGCTGTCAGGTTCAAGGAGTGACACAAGTATAGCGTACTCGCACTTCTTTTCATTGCGGTCCTTGTCCAACTCCTTGAGAAAATCTTCGTTCTTCTTTTTGGAGATTGTTTCGTCCCTCTCGTTCTTCATATCGAACATAATAGAGAGGATTTCAATCCCTGATCCATCAGAGTCGCGGAAGATGTAATCACCTTTGCTGCCGGTTGTAGCGTCGTTGTCTTTCTCGAAATATGCGTTCGGAAAAGCTGTCGCCCGAATACGATTGAACTCGCATTCACAGTGCTCTTCTAGGGTTTCGCCAACCATTTTCGTTGACAAACGAGCCTTCATTTCGCGCAGGCGTTCGATCTCTCCACGAAGATCGCCTATCTGCGTCTTATATTTGTCATGGAGCGATTGTTCCGAGAGCTCCTTTTCCAGCTGCGATTTCTCTAGCTCGTTCGCGAGCTTATCACGTTCCTTCTCAACTTCATTAACCTTCTCGGTAGTCGCGAGCTGATGTTTATCCTCAATGCCAGCAAGCTGAGACTTCAGTTTCTGAATCTCCGCGTCCTTCTCGCTGTTCACTTTTTGGAGTTCATTTTCAAGCGTTGCCTCAGCGAGATCAGATGCAGTCTTCTTCTCGCGCTGGGCTTGTTTGAGCTCGTTAGCGAGCTTATCGCACTCTTTTTCCACCTTGCTTACCGCTTCTGTCACGGCGAGCTTCTGTGCAACTGCACCGGCATCGAGCCGAGCCGTCAGATCACTGATCTCAGCGTCCTTGGATGCCAGCTTCTTTTCAAAGTCACTGGCCACTTTGGTTTTCTCAAGTTCGACGGCACTCTTTCTGTCCTTCTCCGCCAATTCCAGCCGCTCTTGCAACTGCATGTCGAAATCGGCATCCCGAACCTGCTTGAGAATGTCCGCATACCCTGCCTCGTCTATCTTGAAGGCTTTCTTGCATTGTGGACAAATGATTTCATGTATCATAACTAATCCTCCGTCGCATTATGCTTGTCGACCGAAACCTCAATCGAAAGCAAATGCCGGATCGTCCTTTGCATTGGCTGCAGCCCATGTTCGGCATTTTGTCTCATAGTGTTTTCCGTCGTCTTTGTGATTTGCCGCATCTCCATCCGGCAATGCACTCAACTCATTCAGTATCGTGCGAACGCTTTTTAATACATCTTGATTTTCTGTAACTGCTTTCCAAGCAGCAAATGGTTTATCTTTGGTTGGCAAAGCCATACCGTGCTTACGCTCAAAATCAGGTTCCGAGCATCGATGAATTACATGAACACCGGCATCCCGCGACATTTTTATAGCTTTTGTAATTTCATCATTTGCCGAATATGCACCATTTTTCTTTGCGCCTCCTTCAGATTTTGGCGAGTCTACATCATGCAAGACGGCGAAATTAACCTTAAAATGCATAAGCATCCGGATGAGCACCGGAATCGTCCATTTGCCTCGTGCTCGCAGAATTAAAGGCCGTCCATCTAACGGAAACGCCTGTTCATCCTTGTCCATCGCAACCATAAATGCTGCAAACTCTGTGTCTCCTTCAACAATTATCACATTTGTCGCGAAGAACATTTCTGCAACGGTTTGGTCGAATGCCAATAGAGTTTTAAGGTTCTGCTTATCATCCCCTTGGAAAGTCATATGGTCGGCACGGTAAACATTCGGCGGCGCCTTCGCTTCAGGACGATGCAGCCGCACTATCGATGTGTGATCTTTAAGGGGATCAACAAATGCTGGGTGATGCGTCGACAACATGACCTGCCATCCTGATTCCGAAGCGAGAGAATATAGATGGCTTTTGGCTGCGCGCACGGCAGAAGGGTGCAAAGCTGTTTCCGGCTCGTCAATCAACAGCATGTAGCCTGGCAAGAACGCTGACTCGACCTGCGCTTCGGCTGCCTGGTCGTTGGGTTTACTATCTGCCAAAATCTTTTCTTGTACTAATATGTCGGCTTTGCACTTTTCTATTGCATCTTGTTTCTTCAATGTGCCCAATTTGTCCTGCAGCTTCTTCAGCTCTTTTCTAGCAGCGAGCGAATCTTTCTCCTTACGTTTGTTTTCGTCTGAGATCCGATTCAACTCTGACCGCACTTCAAGCATCGACCAAAATAGTGTCCGTTGCGCCCCAGTACCTTGTCGCTCCCAAGATGATGAACCGTGAACCTCCTCAACATTAATTCGAGATGCTTTCGACAAAGCCGCGCTCGGGTCAATTCCCAGCTCGCCAAGTGAAACATCGAGCTTTACAACAGCCTTGCTGAATACACGTTTGAACGAAGAGTTGACCCTGCTCTGAACTTTTTCAAGGTTTATTTGAAACGCTTTTACGGGCTCCTCTGCGGATGTCTGCACTGCCTTGATTTTCGTACTTAGGTCTGAGGCATCATCTTTCATTAACAAAGCAAGCTTGGCCTTGATCGGCTCAAGAACGAGCTCCATTAACTTCTTGTGCTCTTCCTCGGGATTCTCCAACGAACCTATCCTGAATGGTTTTGGCAAACGACTATTGAATACGTTATCTAATCCCGCCGCCTTTCCATCTTCTGCGTAATTATTTTGTTCTGGATCCCACGTCGATCGAACAGGAGCATATTCGATCCCTCCACCCTTCGCCGATATCTCCGTCCACGTCCACTTTGAACGGACGAGTTTGAGGCCATTCGCATTTTCTTTCCATTTTGAGTCAATGTTCTCCGCTCCGTCTGGGATGTGAACCCACAACTCAACCGTGGTGGCTGTGGTGGCCTTTGAGTGTATCTCGTCAGGCTTGAGCCTTGCCATTCCAATTGCTGCTTCATAGGCGCGCAATACTGTAGATTTCCCACAATTATTCGCGCCCACAAGACAAACTATATCATCTAGAGCAATCTCGAGTCCGCCATCTCCAATGCACCCGAAATTGACCACTTTCATTCGGACGAGACGCGACCTATTTGCGGGATATTCAGGCATAATTAGTCCCTATCTATTTGCGAATCCGTCAAGAGCGGCTTTCGCGATGCGAGCATTTCATAACGCGTTCATACCTCAGACGTGATATCTCGCACCTTTATGTAACGCTAAACACTTTCGTTGCCTTTCGCAACGTTAGCTACGGTAATTAACAAGATGCCGTGTTTCCGTGTTCATCTGTGGCAAAAACAGATAACTGTTAGTTGTCGGTTAGCAGTTGACCGTCGGAAATGCCGATCTTTAAAGCATGCTTGCCCTTTCCATTCGCCAGCCATTCGCCGAATTGATCCACATGAGGAAAGGCTGAAGGCGGAGGGATGAAGGATGAAGTAAGCCGAATCCCAATCAAATCTGCGTAATCCGCGCAATCTGCGGTTCATACTTTGCCGATATTGAATTTGTGTTGGCACTCTCCATACGACAACCTTTTGCGGAACTCATCCTAAGAGGAATCAAGACGGTGGAGCTGCGGTCACGGGCGACGAAGATTGTGGGGGAACGGTTTTATATTTATGCGAGCAAGGGGCGAGCGGCATGGGGCAAGGGGCAAGACCCGAGCAAAGTCTGGTCGAATGATTTGCACGTCGGCAAGCCGCCGGATTGGATGATCGAACTGGCGGAGCAGATCAAGATGATCGAGCCGGACGCCCTGCTTCCCACGGGCGTGATTGTGGGATCAGCAGTCATTGAGAAAGTGACTCAGTTGGCAGGCAGCGGGCAGCAGGCGGCAGGCAGCCCCGTGCCGGAACTACCGGATGCTGCGAGCCGCGAGCTGCAAGCCATGTATGCGTGGCATCTCAGTGACGTGAAACGAGCCAAGAAACTCAGAACGCCCAAGCGGCACCCTCAGCCAGTTTGGTTTAAGCCATTTTGAATTCATCCTTTTCTACTTCGCACCGCTGACCGGTTCGCCGAGGGCGGCGCGGATCATCTCCTTGACCTGGGGCGTGCCGATTTGGCGTTTGCCAAAACCCGGAAGTGCGCCGGCTGCGATGGCGGCGGCTTGGGCTTCGGGATAGTTGCTGATGAGCATCGTCTTCAAGTTGGGATGGTCCGCCCGGAGCTTGCTGATCAGTTCAATGCCTTCATAGGTGCTGAAACCGTAATCGAGCTGGCGATTGATCAGCAGGAGTGATGCCCCGCCGGTGATTTCCTTTTTAAGCTCGGATTCATCGTCGACAGAGAGGACGGAGATGTCCGTGGCCGCGCCACTGACTGCGATTCGGAGATAGCTGGTGTCAGCCCCGCAGTGCCCTACCAATACAACTTTTCGAACCATACGCATATTCTAGCGCGTCGATGGGAAAAATCATTCCCCGCCGACGATCAGGACCAGCGGTTTGCCCTTGTATTGGAATTTGGAGGTAAGATTGAAGCTGCCGGGGTATTTCTCGTATTTGAACGGACCGTCGCCGAATGGATCGCGTGATTCGGCGACGGCAGAATCGCCGCGCACGAGAATGCCGGCAGCGGTGACGAGCATGGCAAATGTGGCCTGCTCGGCGGCGAGGTTGTTTCGAAGGCTCTTCATTGACGGCGAGATGGTTTTGATCATCGGGTTCAAAATGAGCTTGCCGCCGACGCTGTCAACCGTTTTGGCGAATTCATCCGGCGATTGCTGCCAGGCCGGCTCGATATCCTTGTAAAACTGCCCGGTCGAATCAGAGAGTGACTTCTGCATGAGGCCGGGATTATTGCCGCTGGCACCGTTCAGTTCCCCAAGAAAAACTTCGGTGGGCGTGAGCGATTGGGGCAGGCCATTCAATCGGTCAGGTATGGTTTTCAACTGCTCCGGCGACAGCGAGGGCATCAGCCTTGCCAGCGCATTGCCTGCTTGCGTTTCGATGCCGACTTCGACCAGCTTGGTGGTGAGCCTCGGCATGGTGCCCACGCGCCGGCCGAGGGTTAGAACGCTGAAAATCTCCTCCATCGCAAGAGTCGGGTTGTGCTGCTTCTGATGCACAAAGCGTGCGTGCATCAATGTGAAATTGGTAAGCATGCGGTTGCCGTTCAGCAAACGCCCGAAAGTTTCATTCGACTGCTCAGGCCAATCGCAGGCGGGCAAGTCCTTCGCCAGGCGGGCCAATCCCGCGGCTTGTTCGTATTTGGCGAATAATTGGGATGCCTGATCGTCAAACGGCTTGGTCTCATAGCGGAGATATTGATCGACATCCGGCGGCTGATGGATCGGCTGGAGGATTTGCATGGCGGCGAGATAGCTGTCGGCGGCGTTGGAACTGGCGGTCGTTGCCGGCGAACGCGGGATTTCCGCTTCCCGTGACGGCAGCGGCGCGTCGGTGTCGGCGGCACCCGGCAGAACGTTCCTCCAGATCTTGGGAACCAAATAAGCCGCCAGCAAAACGGCCAGCAGCAAACCAGCCGTCCAAATGGCGAGTCGCGCGCGAGTTTGATTCATTTGAAAATCCCCTGATTATCCCTGCGCGAGAATAGTACGCGCAAAGGCAATTTTAGCCGCAGTACAAAATCCCGCGCCCCTTATAACGGCAGGACTCAAACATCGTCATTCGTTTCGGTCGTGGTCGATCCACTCGAACTGCTTTTTGCGCCATCCGATCGCTTGAAGATCGCCAGCACGCGATCGATGTGCACAACAAACAGCCGATTGTCGTGCTCCAGTTCGACTGGAATGGCTTCGCGCGGATCGAAAAGCACCTTGTCATATTGGCGGATCGTGTGATCGTCGTCGTTTTCGATGGCTTTGCTGATCGCAATCACCCGGCCGGTGATGACGGGAATTTCGTGACTATCGGGCAGAACGATACCGCTCTTGGTCTGACGTTTGTTGTCATCCTTGCGAACGACCACGCGTTTGCCGATCGGCTCGATCAGGTCGTATTCGAGCGATTTTTTCCTGGGTGCCTGGCTCATGGAAAAGACATTGTAGCAGGTTGAGCCGGTGAACGCAGGGGGCGCGGTCCCACATGAAGGATGGTTGGCGTCGGATTGCCGAAAAGGACGTATTTCAAATCGAACCCGCCGGGCGATTTGGAATATTGGAACTCGCCGGCGGCTTTCCGCGCGGCCTCCGGGTCGATCGGCTGATGCGCGCTGATTTCGACCGCCTTCTTCAACATTTTTTCGATGGCAGCTTCGGATCGATCAAGGCGGTGCGTCAGGACGACCAGATCGCAGGCGCCGCGCACCAGCGGATGAGTGGCGCGATAACGAGTGGGAATAATCACCATGGCGGCATCGCGCTCGCCGCCCGCGGCGTGGAGTGCAGCGATCATCTCATCGGCGGCGGACTGGGCTTGCGCAAAGACGGCGTCGGCAAGTTCGGCGTCGGCCGCAAGATCGTTCACGTCGATTCTTGTCCCGGGCAGACCAAACATCTCGTTCAGGGGTTTGCCCATGTCCGGCGCCATCGATCGCCAGCGCGGGCTTGCGATCAATCCGCGATAAAACGAAATGTAAGACTTCTGCGTCGCCTTGGCCAGTTCGACCGGATCGATTGGAGAACGCAATTCACTTAATCGGTCGACAAAGTGAGCTAAGAATTCGGGAGGAGCATCAATCACCATCGAAGCCGCCAACTGCATGGCTTTTTCGAAAATGACTGTTTGCTGCCGCTGCCTCATCAACGAAGGCTCGACGCTCAATCGTCGCGCAAGCTGGGCGATGTTGAAGCTGTCGTCGAGAGCGCCGGCATAATCACCTCGTGCCATCCGTAGTCGCGCCCGCAAGACGACCAGGCCGGCAAGGTCTTCGCCGCCGTTTAGAAGAATTGCACCCGCCATCGGGTCTTCGGAATTGAACCCCCACTCGCCAAAAGCCATTTTGGAGGATGAATCGAAAAGCTCCAGCGATTCGCCCGCGCGTTTGAGGATATCGTTGGCGGGCTTATCCAATGGCGCATCGAAAACATCCTGCCAGACAAACTCCTCGGCGGGGCTGGTTCGTTTGGGAACGGATTGACCGGCCGCGCGGTAGAGATCGGCCGCGCTGGTCGATTGCGCGGCACCGATCGTCGCACCCAGCAACAGATAAATCGGAACAACCCAATACTTCATGGCCACCCCCACTCATGGTTTTGGCGGCAGTTCCCCCGGCGGGATTTCCGGGTCCATTTCCATCTCCACCAGATCCTGCGCCATTCGACTGAGAAAAAACTGCAGTTCCTGCCCCGCCACCGCTGCGGGCAGCGGATCGCGCAAATCATATTGATGCGTGTGGTCTTCGGCTGAGTCGTCGCCCCGGCGTTCGCCTTCGGTGATGATGTGATGCTCAAATGTCACTGCATCTTCGTGGCTCTGCATGATGACCAGTTCACCCCACCGCCACGCCAGATGCACACGGATCGAAAGCTGGTTTCCCCAACTCGAAACGCGATGGACGATGCGATTCGCCAAAAGCAGTTTGACCAATCCATCCACGGTCGGCAAAACCGCGCCTTGAAGAAAGTCCTGGTAATTCTGGTTGAACTCATGCTGGCGGCGCACGGCCTCATGTTCGGCCGCCAATTTCTCGGGCGGAACGTCGGCAAACGGCTTCACACGGGTCAACCACCATTTGGAAAAAGCCTTGTCGAACATATCAACAGGATAGATTCCCGACGCTCAAACGTAAAATGCGCCCAAATCTTCCGTGGCGGACAGTCCATTTACCCTAGGAGTGCATCAGGATTGCATGGATTGTCCCGGCGGTTCGGGGCGCTTAGCGTATTGCGTGCTCAAAAATAAGAAAAACGAAGTCAGCACTTCGACCGAATTCGCCAAAAAACGGGCGAGGCATGCCGGGCTTCGACATGTGACGGATAGTTCTCCGGGCATTCGTCGAATAAGGCATGGCCATGGATTTTCCTATATCGGTATCTCGGGAAAGGCTGTCAGCAATCGCTCGGTACTTTCGCGAATCCGGTCGCTTGTCATTCCGCCAGCCTGGACCGATGTTTGGATTTGTCCCAAGGCCAACGGCCATCTGCAAGTCACGGGGCACGACGAGCGAGGACGAAAGCAGTCGAAATACCATCCCCGCTGGCGCGAGGTGCGCGATGAAGATAAATATGGTCACCTGGTCGAATTTGCAGAATGTCTCCCGAAAATCCGGCAAACCACGCGACGACATCTGGGCCTTGCGGGCATGCCGCGCGAGAAGGTCATGGCAGCGGTCGTCGTCCTGCTGGAGAAAACCTGCATCCGTGTCGGCAATGATCGATATGCCCATGACAACGGACACTATGGTCTGACAACGATCGAAAACAAACACGTCAAGGTCAACGGCAACTCGATGCATTTCAAATTCATCGCCAAAAGCGGAAAACCCAGGGATGTGTCGATCTCCGATCCGCGACTCGCCAAAATCGTGTCCAAAAGTCAGTATCTGCCGGGCCAGCAGCTATTTGGTTACGTTGACGACGATGGCAGGGTGCACGACGTGAAGAGCGAACACGTTAATGACTATCTTCGCGAAATCACGAACCAGGAAATCACGGCCAAGGATTTTCGCACATGGACGGGCACCGTGCTGGCCGCTCGCGCGCTGGAACGATTTGGAAAATGTGAATCCAGCGCGCAGGCGAAGAAAAACATTGTGCGGGCCGTCACTGAAGTCGCGGAACAGCTCGGCAATACGCGGGCGGTATGCCGCAAATGTTACATTCATCCGGCAATTCTGGACGGATATTCCAGTGGGAAGATCATTCAAACGACATCATCGCGCCCGCAGCGAAAAGACAGCCTGCGAAATGAAGAGGCGGCCGTGGTCAGGTTGCTCCGGGACGGTTGATGGCGGCCTCATGGACAAGCCTCCGAGCCATGGGATCGATTGTCTCTCCAAATTTGCCGGATCAAAACGTCTCGTCCGTTTTTTGCAGATATGTGAAAAAGCACATCCGCTCTTCCCCTTCCATCATTCCGCGCAGCGAGAAAATCTTCATAAACCAGGCACGATCCTGTTCGGTCGGCTCATCCGGCGGCGCGGATGCTTCGCCCACGATTTCCACGGCAGGAATGCCCATGATGAAATCGCAGAGATGAAAAATATCCATTTCGTCCGTCGTCTGCGTTGAAAGCGCAAACACCTTGTGCTGACGAAGAATCTGGCGCAGGTATTTATCTTCCATCTTCACGTCGATGGCATCCAATGCGGCCAGGTAGGCGATCGAATCGGGATCCTGCTTCCAGCCGTGGGTCTGGCGTTCATCTTCGCGACATTGCGTGAGCGCTGCATCAAAGTGGGCCTGGATTCGCGTATAAAATGAATCGACCTGATCGCCGGCGAGCCATCGCATCATCATCACCTCGCCGGGCCGGCGATAAATGTGATAATCATTGGTCGAAATACCGCTGCTGTTGGGAAGGTCAAGCAACTTGGCGGCATCAGGGGCTGATTGATCGCTGATCAGCGGTCCATCGCCCTGCCGGGACTTTTCAAGCCGGCCAATCGTCTTTTGCGAATCGCGGGCAATTTGTGGATCGAGGTTTGCATGTATTCCCGCGTCGAATTTCCGATTGCCTTCAAAGATCGCGCAGAGTTCGGCGTGCATGCGGAATTCGTCGGATTTATCCTTGGCGCGATCGGCGGGCTTGGAAGTTGGCCGCCGGGGGGTTTCTTCGGGTTCATCGAACATACTTTATCTCAGTGATCTGATATCGAAGCGTGCGACAGTTAATACGATTCCATCATCAGTGCTGGAACATTCTCAAAATGACGCACGTTTCGTGTTATGAACGTGCAATTATTGGAGAGAGCAATCGAAGCAATAATGGCATCTCTATCACCGACTGGCCTGCCAATACGACGCAGATGAACAAATATTTTTACGTATGCGAGGGCGCTCGAACGATCGAATTCAAGAACATTCAGGGTCTGAAGAAAATCGTCGATCATCTGGTATTCGGAAAACGGATGAGGGGAAAGTTCAGCGCCAATCTGAAGCTCGGCCACGTTAATTCTTGTGGTGCAACACGGTTTAGTCGGATTCAGTCGCCGTAAAAGCGCCGCCACATCTTGTTGCCGTGCCGGCCCGCCTTTACCGAGCGCATCGAGAATTGCACTGGTATCCAGGCAAATCATTTCACGGGGCCCCTCATATTCCGAGGCGCGCGACGGTCTTCGACCACATGTTCGACAGCGTCAACGAATTCTTTGCTGAAACCTTCGCCCATTTGATCCATCATCTTCAACCATTTTTCCAGTCCGAAGGGCTTGGGCACAACCCGCTTGATGGTCTGGCTGAACGATTCGTTCGCCTGCTGGACGCTTTTGAGGCGCCGGTAAGCTTCCATGTCGATGCTGATGGTTTTAGTGGCCATAGGTCTGTGTATGTGTGTGTACACATAATATCGGTTGGAACATGCGGAAAGTCAATTAAAACGCGGCCCTGCTGTCTCCCTGGAATGCAAAAATAGCCGCCGAGCGGGTTGCTCGGCGGCTATTCATGTCATCGCGTCAGTTGGAAAGTTCGTTACTCTTTCACTTCATATTCGGCATCGATGACATCCTCGTCTTTTTTCTTTCCATCATCGCCGGGCGTTGCCCCGCCGGTGGTGCCGCGATCGGATTGGGCTTCGGGGCCGGGACCAGGTCCGCCCGGAGCACCGGCTTGCGCGCCGGCGCTCTTGTAAATCTCTTCGCCCAGCTTGAACGACGCCTGCTGAAGAGCTTCGAGGCTTTTCTTGATGCGGTCCGCCTCATCGCTCTTGGCGGCTTCGCGCAGGTTGTTCAGAGCGCTTTCGATATTGCCCCGAACATCGGCGCTGACCTTGTCGCCATGTTCCTTGAGCTGACGTTCGGTCTGGTATGCGACATTCTCAGCCTGGTTCTTCAGGTCGATGACCTCGCGACGCTTTTTATCTTCGGCAGCGTGAGACTCAGCCTCGCGCTTCATTTTCTCAATTTCTTCCTTATTTAGACCGCCGGCATTCTGCACGGTGATCTTGTTTTCCTTGCTCGTGCCTTTGTCCTTGGCCGAGACGGTGAGGATGCCGTTCACGTCCACGTTAAACGTCACCTCGATCTGAGGCATGCCACGCGGTGCCGGTGGAATGCCTTCCAGGTTGAACGTGCCAAGCAAACGGTTATCGCGGGCGAATTCGCGTTCGCCTTGCAGAACGTTGATCGTGACTGCGTTCTGATTGTCGGCGGCCGTCGAGAACGTTTCGTTCTTGCTTGTTGGAATGGTCGTGTTGCGCGGGATGAGCACGGTCATCACGCCACCCAATGTCTCAACGCCGAGCGACAACGGGGTCGCATCGAGCACGAGAATGTCCTTGACCTCGCCGGTCGCGATGCCTCCCTGTACGGCTGCGCCAATCGCAACCACTTCGTCGGGGTTGACGGTCTTATTGGGGTCTTTCCCCTTGAACAGGTCTTTGACCAGCCGCTGCACCATCGGCACGCGCGTGCTGCCGCCGACGAGCACGACTTCATTGATCTGCTCGGGATTGAGCTTGGCATCCCGCAAAGCATCAATCAGCGGCTGGCGGCACTTTTCCACCAGCGGAGTAATCAACTGCTCGAACTTCGCTCGTGTGATCGTCAGTTGAAGATGCTTGGGTCCTTCCTGCGTCGCGGTGATGAACGGCAGGTTCACCGCGGTTTCCATGACGTTGGAAAGTTCCTTTTTGGCTTTTTCGCAGGCTTCCTTCAGGCGCTGAAGCGCCATCGGATCTTTGCGAAGGTCGATACCTTCCTGCTTGCGGAATTCTTCAGCCACATAGTTAATCAGTTCTTCGTCAAAGTCGTCGCCGCCGAGGTGGGTGTTGCCGTTGATCGACAGCACTTCGAAGACGCCGTCGCCGACGTCGAGGACGCTGACATCGAACGTGCCGCCGCCGAGGTCGAAGACGCAGATCTTTTCGTTCTTCTTTTTATCCAGGCCATACGCCAGCGCGGCCGCGGTTGGCTCGGGGAGGACGCGAAGGACTTTCAGCCCGGCGATTTCGCCGGCGTCCTTGGTCGCCTTGCGCTGGGCATCGTTAAAGTAGGCCGGAACTGTAATGACCGCTTCAGTCACCGTTTCGCCGAGATAGCTCTCGGCGGTCTTTTTCAAATCCTGCAGAATAAATGCGGAAATCTGTTCCGGCGTGTATTCCTTGCCGCGAACGCGAACCTTGACGTATTGGTCCGGCGGGCCAAACACTTCGTATGGAACCATCTTCTCTTCCTGGGCGACTTCACTATGCCGGCGGCCCATGAAACGCTTGATTGAGAAAACCGTGTTCTTCGGATTCGTAACCTGCTGATGGCGAGCCACGTCGCCAACCAGCACTTCACCTTTTTCAGTAAAGCCAACGACCGACGGAGTCAGGCGGCTGC
>DASZXJ010000170.1:0-21131 GCA_035545895.1 Tepidisphaeraceae bacterium
TGGATCTTCGATGTGTGGCGCCAGCCCGCACGCCAGCGCGACGCCGGCCATGCTGTTGAGCTTGGGTCGAATTACTGACGCATCGGAAGGCCCGATTTGCAGCGGCCCGACCAGCGGCTTGACGACGCTGCCGCCGAGCACTTCGTGATCGTATTGCCGAATGATCCAATGCTTGCTGGCGATATTGGGATTCGCCAGTAGTAAGAGCAATTGCTTTGCATCGGCCCGCACTACCTGCGAATGATTCGATGCCGCAGCAACGGCCGTATCACCGATCCGCGCCTTGCGCGTGGGCATGGGGATGCCATCGTGCACAAACCGCATGGTCATTCGGCCGACTTCCTGGCCATGATAGTGCAGCAGCAATTCGCGATGATCCGTTCCGAAGTGGCCGATCACGGTCGCTTCGACATCTTCACCGCGGCAAAGTTCGAGCAGTTCATCGATCCGGTCCTTCGGAACGGAAAGAACCATGCGTTCCTGGGCTTCGCTGATCCAGATTTCGTCGTATCGCAGGCCATCATATTTCAGCGGGACCTTGTCGAGTTCGACGAACGCGCCAAGCTGCTGTCCCATCTCGCCGATGGCGCTGGACAGGCCGCCGGCGCCGCAATCGGTGATCGCGGTGAATAGATTTCGGTCGCGCGCCTGCAAAATTACGTCGGCCACCTTTTTTTCGGTGATGGCGTTGCCAATCTGAACGGCATGGCTGAACTCATCGGCGTGTGTCTCGGTTAATTCGGCAGAAGAGAACGTGGCCCCGTGAATGCCATCCCGCCCGGTGCGTCCGCCCATGACGACAATCGCATCGCCGGATTGAGTCTGTTTGGCAATTTTGTCTCGCGGAATAAGTCCAACGCAGCCGCAAAAGACCAGCGGATTGCCGAGATAATTATCGTTGAAATAGACCGCGCCGTTGACGGTGGGTATTCCCATGCGGTTGCCGTAATCGCGCACGCCGGCCACCACCTGCTGCAGGACTCGCTTGGGATGAATCACACCCGGCGGAAGCTGGTCGTTGGGATACTTCGCATCCGCCACGCAAAAAACGTCCGTATTGGCAATCGGTTTGGCAGCCAGACCTGTGCCGAGAATATCGCGAATCACGCCGCCCGCGCCGGTCGAACTGCCGCCGTAGGGTTCAATCGCGCTGGGGTGATTGTGCGTTTCAACCTTGAAGCAAACCGCATCGGATGAATCAAATGCAATCACGCCGGCATTGTCTTTGAACACGCTCAAGCAGAACGAACCATCGCGATCCATCAATTGCTGGGTCGATTGAAAAATCGTGTCGCGAATCAGGTTGCCATATCGACGCAGAACGTTGCCTTTTTCATCGACGACTTCGACGGCGCTTTTCAATGTCTTGTGAACGCAATGCTCGCTCCAGGTTTGAGCGAGCGTTTCAAGCTCGACATCGGTGGGCTCGCGGTTGCGATCGCGGAAATAATTTTGAATCGCTTTCATTTCCGCGAGCGACAGAAACAGATGGCCGTCGCGACTTAGTTTTTTAAGTTGATCGTCGTTTAACTTGCGAATCTCGACCGTCCGTAGCTCGAATTTGTATTGCTGTGCAGAGGGCAGTTGATCGGGCAGGAATGGTTCGAAATGAAGCGATTCGATCACGTTGTTGGCCAGCACGCGCCAGACGATGCGTTCCAGTTCCTTGCGATCGATTTTCCGATCCATCACATACGCTCGGCCGGTGCGGACCTGCCTTACATCGATGCCCATATCTCGCATCGCCATTTCAGTCGAGTTGGCGACGGGATCCATCACCCCGGGCTTGAGATGGATTTCCACCCGGTAATCGCCGTTGGCGGGCCGAGTCTCTTCGACGATTGGATCGGCCAGCAGTTGCCGCGCAGCACGGCGAATCTGTGCCGGCTCGGCGTCGGAATCGATCAGGAAAATGCGATAGGTCGAAATCGTTCCCGAATCAGCGCCGAATTCCGCAATCTGGTTGCGAATGGCCTGACCCAACGGATCGGGCTGCTGCCTCGTACGAACATCAACACGATGAATCATTTGACCGGATTGTAGCGAGACTGTTTCAGGAATGAAGAGAACATTTACGTCACAGATAATTTTGCGACGAACGCGCCAAATCCCGCGGCCTGGCTTGCCAGGCGCTGATCCAGGCCTTCATCATTCAAACTCCCCTGCGGATCGAGCTTTTGCATAATGCCGGGGATAAACACGCGCTCCGGGTAAAGATACGCGTTTCGATAGGCAAAGATCATCTCAAGCTGCTCAATCGACCGCAGAGCCCCCCAAATTCCCGCTGACTCACCTGTGAATGCTACCGGTTTGCGCTCAAAGCTCTCGGGAAATTTGAGCATGTCAATGAAATACTTGAGCACGCCGGGGAAAGAGCCATTGTATTCCGGCGTAATGATATGAAGCCCTTTGGCGCTGAGTACACGCTGCTGAATGGCCACCATGGCGGGCGGCTTGGTCGCGTAGGAAGAGGGATCAAACACTTCCTTGGGCAAATCGCCGAGGCTGAATACGTCGGCGTTGATGTTGGCGGCCTGATAATGCCGCGCCAGAATCTGGGTGACCTTAAGGCAATTGGAATTGGGTCTGTTCGTGCCGCTGATCAAGAGAATCGGATCACTGCTCATCGAAGCTCCTTCAAGGATTTGATGCCTATCAATTGACAACCCTTATGGTTCATCCGCCTGAGTCTAGGCGCGCTGGCGGAAAATCACGACAACCAGGCCAATTAGGATAATCCCCGCGATCACGGCCACCAGAAGAGGTCCACCCGAACTCGTTACAACTGGGGAAGCAGGGATGTTTGCAGAAGCGGACGCTTGCGAAGCTACGGTGGGCCATTCGGTCTGCACGGTCAGGTTCTCATCATGTCCCAGCAGAATTGACCGAAACGCCGTCTCATAAGACTGCCTGAAATTGATGGCACACAAAACCGTCTGCTCAAACCCCGCATCGGGCGGCAATCGGAATAAATCCTGCGTCATCACCACGCGTTTGGGTGGCGCAATGGACTGCGGGCTTGTAAACTCCATCGTGTAGATCGCACAAGCCCGGGGCGCAACATCGTCTTCGGAAACACCAATCACGATCTGCCTGATGAGGATCGACGAGAGCTTTGCCTGCAATGCTGTCGCGTCGTAGCTTACGTGAAACGCCCTGGCAACCTCATCGCCATGTTTTTTGGCGACGGCATTGGGTTCCTGATCGAAATTGGGCGGCTCCTGCACATCCGGCGGCTGCTCGCTCTGAATCAATTCCCGAATCGGCACGCGCACTTCCATGGTCGCATGATCGGGATAGGCAACGATCTCAGAAGATATTTCGACGGCTTCGACGTGGCCGAACGCTGTACTGAACAATCCAAATAAAATGGTGATAGTCACCAATAAGATCAGTTTGCGCATGTAAGCCCTTGATCGCCCATCATGCATAAATACTGAGAATGAGGGAGGAAGTTTAGTAAGAGTTGCCAGACAACAATTCGAGTTGCGGCGAACTTACCGACGCCCGTTCACCATATGACGGGCCTGCTCATAAACCTGCACGCAGGAACGGGCGGCGTCCACCCAGTTCATGCGGCTGATTTCGAAGCTGCCGTGTTGACGCAGGGTGCTGGCGAGCGGCGGATGCTTGAGCACCGCGATGATCTTGTTGGCCATCTCGTTGATGTCCCAGAAGTCAACCTTTAACGCGTGCTGAACGACTTCAGAAACACCCGACTGCTTGGAGATGATGACCGGTACGTCGTGGCTCATGGCTTCCAGCGGCGCGATGCCGAAGGGCTCGGATACGCTGGGCATGACATAAAGATCGGCCATCTTGAAGACTTTTTCGACGTCGGCGCCGCGAAGGAAGCCGGTGAACAGCACCTTGTGACCGATGCCCATGCTGGCGGCCATCTCGATGGTCCGGCGGATCAGGTCGCCCGAGCCGGCCATCACGAACTTCACGTTGTCCATCACCTCAAGCACCTTTTTGGCAGCGGCCAGGAAATACTCCGGCCCCTTCTGCATGGTGATGCGGCCCAGGAACAGCACGATCTTCTCATCCTTGTGGATGTTATACTTTTCGTCTTCCACCGAGCCGTTGCCGTTGCTCTCAATGGCGTTGTAAACCACTTCGACCTTACCCGGATCAATGCCGTAATGATGCGTGATGACGTTCTTGGTCAAATGGCTGACTGCAATGATCTTCATCGCGCCGTGCATGCCTCGGCGTTCGATGTCGTAAATTCGCTGATCCAGATGCAAACCGCTTCGGTCGAATTCAGTCGAGTGAACGTGGATGACCAGCGGCACGCCTTTGATTCCAGCGACGGCCAATCCGGCGGGGAAGGTCATCCAGTCGTGAGCGTGAACAATATCGAAGCTTTCCTGCCGCGCGATCTCGGCGGCAAGCAGGGCATATCGCTGGACTTCGGAGAGCAAATCGCCGGCGTAATTGGTTCCGGTCGCGGCCGGCTGCGCGGGAGTCGGCACATTGGGGGCTGCCGCGGAAGATGTTGTCTTTGAATCAACGGCCGTCGCCGCAGCGGCGCGCGACGCCGTCTGCTGTTCAAGATAATCTTCTTCGGTTCGATAAGGAGACAATTGAGCGTTGACCGTGCGGAACGCGACATGCTCAAACTCATCCAGCCGAAACTCGGTGGTGGGCAAACTAAGCGATGAATTTGCTCGCGGGCTAACCAGCCGAACATGCGTGGAAAACGGCGATGTAACAGGTCTCGGCAGCACGAAAATGATCTGCGTGCCGATGGAATTCATGGCCTTGGTCAAGCCATAGCAGGCGGTGCCCAGCCCACCGCTGATAAACGGCGGAAATTCCCACCCGAGCATGAAGACGCGCATAAAAAATGCCGCACTTTCTTAACTACCCGAATAATCCGGTGCCTCACAATTGCAATTCTGCGAAGCAATGCAGCGATATCCGTTCAAAACCCAACCCGAGACAACAACCGCTGCGATGTTAATTGCACAACTTATGTTTTCCGAGACTACCTTGTCAATAAGGACGGTATCCCTTGACTAATTTTTCGGCAAGTCAAGCATCATAACAATCGTCTTTGTGGTAAGAAGCAAATACCGGACCCGCAATTGTCGCGGCAACTGAAACTCAGTCTAAACTAAGTAATTGCCCGCCGGTCATAAAGCACCTAAACTGAGCCCGATATGATCGGCTCCACCCCGCTCATCTATGCGTCTCGGGCAGACGCTGAGAGACTAAGTCTTCCATATCGTTTGTTGTCGGCTGGAGTGGCTGCGGGTTGTGCAGCCGTGCTCATCATCGCGGCCGGTCTGAAGCCCGATCCATCCGGAGTTGCCACACATACCAGGCTCGGGTTGCAGAAGTGCTGGATGCTGGATCACATAGGAATTCCGTGCGCAACCTGTGGTATGACCACAAGCTTCAGTCATTTTGCCCATGGCAATTTACTAGCCAGTTTTTATGTTCAGCCGATGGGCGCGGTTTTGGCAACATTAGCAAGCATCGCCTTTTGGATCGCTCTTTACCTGGCGCTCACAGGCCGGCCGGCGCTACGCTTGATGCACCTGTTTCCCATGCGTCATCTCACCGTTGGCATGCTCTTTTTCGCGCTGCTCGCCTGGGGATGGAAAATAATGATACACTTGTCCGGAATGGACGGATGGTAATGTAAGAATTTAACCGAGAGCGAATATGAGGGTTCAGAATTACATGGTTCTTCACGATGCCCGGCAATTGTGCAATCGAATTGTGTTAATTTTGCTTTATGCCTCAATTCTTTGCATCAGTGGATGTACATGGGTGGGTGCAATGGCGGGGCCGAGCAAGGAGATGGAATCGCCGGAGAAGGGCAAGCCGCACTATGCCGGCCTGGCTGGGCATTCCGCAGCCGTGATGGTCTGGGCCGACCGGGCCGCCAAGGTTGAATGGCCATCGATCCAGCTTGATCTGGCCAGCCAGATTCAAAACAAGTTATACGCCAACAAATCTTCCGAACTGAAAGGGACGACCTGGCCACGCCAGCCCAGTTCGGTCGTGCGATATCAACTGGATCATCCCGATGTCGATGCATCGCCCGTGACTGAAGTGGCCCCCAGGCTTGGGATTTCCCGGCTCATTTATGTGGAAGTCTCCTCCTTCTCCACTCGATCGGATGCTTCATTCGAGATGTATCGGGGCAGCGCAATCGCCTCGGTAAAGGTGATTGAAGTTGAAGGCACACAAACAAAAGTCGGCTACAGCGAATCCAGTATCCGGGCGACCTTCCCTCCCAAGGCCACCGCTGAAGGAGTATTCAATTCCACCGACGCGATCATGTACCGCGGCGTCATAGCAGCGCTGGCCAAGGAAATCGCGGGACGATTCTCCAGCGAATGAGCTGGTTGCAAGTTTATTCGACCTGTGCATCGATCCACTCACAAAGCACGTGGTACAAGATCTTGTGCGCTTCCTGCACCCGGGCCGTCGAATGAACCGGGATGATGAATTCAAAATCGCACATGCCCTTGGCTTTGCCCCCATCCTTTCCAAGAAAAGCAACGGTTTTCAAACCCTGTTCCCTGGCCTGATTGATACAGCGAATAATGTTCGGACTGTTGCCGCTGGTTGTGAAAACGATCAGCACATCTCCCGGGTTTCCCAAGCCCTCGACCTGTCGTGAGAAGATCGATTCAAATCCCAGATCGTTGCCCGCGCAGGTAATGGCGGCGGGATCACACAATGCGATGGCGGCCAGCGCCTTGCGGTCTTTCTTAAAACGAACTGAAAACTCTTCCGCCAGGTGCATTGCATCGGCGGCACTTCCCCCATTGCCCGCCAGCAGCACCTTGCCGCGGCTGTTCCAGCATTGCAAAAGCAAATCGCCCAATTGTTGAAGCGCATCGCTCATGCTGGAAAGGCGAGGCAGAACCTGCTGCTGTAAATCCATAATCGCTTGATCGAGCATCGATTTCATGGCCGAAATAATAACAGGAGTGATTCAAAACCGCGCGGGCTTTGCAAACTTCTCTGCCTCGCCGTTTTCAAACGGGTCGTAAGACAGCTCGATCTTCGGCACCTTGGAATGATCGAGCTGAATCTCCCCTTTTTCCGGCAACGGATTGGCTTCCACCACAGGCGCCAGGACTTGCCGCATTTTTTCCAGAAACGCCGGGACATCCAGCCCCATGAATTTCGCCGGCACATTCACGAACTTTCTGTTGTAGCTCTTAAAAAGGCTCAACACCCCGCGCGGATTAGAACGGCAGTAATGTTCCAGCGCCACCGAGCACTGAATCATTCCCTGATAGAAGTCGTGCTTGGTCCCGTAGGCCATGTGCCAGACGTCTTCCCACACCTCATGGGCCTCGAAGAATTCGTGATCGTTAAACAGACGAATGCCTTCCAGATAAAGATTTCGTTCCTCAGGCAGCGTCATAAAAATATCGGTGTGAAGAGACGGACCTTGGGAATCTCGCCAATCCTTCGTTTACTCGTCTTTCTTATCCGTGCCGTAAATGTCCAGATAGAAATAGAGCAGTTGCTTGCCTTGAAAATCCCTGGTGCGATCGTGGCGGAAGCGAAACTTCTGGAACAGTTTGATGGCCGGCTCTCGATCGACGAACGTATCAAGGGTAATTTTCAGATAATGCTGTTCCGAGCAGAATTTGACCGCGGTCTCCACCAGCTTGCTGCCTATGCCCCGGCGCCGGACATCTGATCGCACGCGCAGCCGGCGAATCTCGCCGATCCCTTTTTCGTAGTGCTGCACGCCAATGGTTCCGACGATTTCATGATTGGCATTTTCAGCCACCCAGAAATGGTTTCCCGGCTCGGACATGTACGCAGCCTGGATGTCATCGATATCCAAACCCGTATCATTTTCCGCCAATTGTCCGCCCAGCAAGCCTTCGTGATACAGTTTCTTGCAGGCCTCAGCATCGCTGGGCTGAAAACTTCGGATCGTGACTGGAACATCACCGGGAGAATCCATTTACGTCATTCTAGCATCGCAAAGTCGGTAACGAAATGAAGAACGACTTTTGAACCAACTCCATTCACAATCAGGCCGCGCTCGGGGCATCGGTCCGAAGATGCGCGAAAATGAGAGTCGCGCTATGTGGGTAATGAAAACTAAAGGCCCAGAAACGAGAATTGCCGTAAGCAATGCGATACATATCTCCCTCGTCCACTTCGCCATTCGTGCGGCAGAGAAACTTCGCATCGTGGCCCCTGAACATACGATTACGGGTACGGCGCTGTCACCGGTTGATCGCCGGGCAATTGCAACGTGCCGATCAAGTCGCTCAGCTTTTCAACTTTCATCTTCTCAAGGTATTTGACGAGCCCATCGCAAATCTTATTTGGCGTGGCGGGATCGACAAACAGAGCCGTGCCGATACCCAGCCCCGTCGCACCGGCGAGAATGAATTCAACCGCGTCCTGCCAGGTTTGAATGCCTCCCATTCCGATGATCGGAACGCCTGCGCTCTTGGCGACATTGCGATAAACCCGGCTGACCATGTGCACGGCAATCGGTTTGATGGCCGGCCCGGAAAGTCCGCCGGTGGTATTCGCCAGTCGCGGCTTGCGCTTCCAGATATCCACCGCCATCGCGGTAAACGTATTGACCAGAGACAATATCTGTGCCCCACCGTCGATGGCTGCCCGTGCCGTCAAGGTAATGTCCTCGACATTCGGGGATAGCTTGACGATCAACGGCTTGTGCGGCAGAACATTTTTCACGGTCTTCGTGATTTCTTTCAACCGGCTGGGGTTTGTGCCAAAGGTCAGGCCGTCTTTCACATTGGGACATGAGACATTCAATTCGACTGCCGCCACGCAATCCAACGAATCCATGGCTGCGCACGTTTCGCTGTAATCGTCAAAGCTATGCCCCGCGACATTCACAATGATCGGACAAGGCATCTTCTGAAGTTGCGGCACTTTTTCTTTCAAAAACCGGTCCAGCCCAACGTTCGCCAAGCCGATTGCATTGAGCATTCCTGCCCGCGTTTCGACAATCCGCGCAGGTTCGTTGCCCGGGCGCTCTTCGCGCGTGATGGATTTGGTGACAAACGCGCCGAGCTTTGATAAGTCCATGAAATCGGCATACTCAAATGCGTACCCGCACGTTCCCGAACAGGTCATGGTCGGGTTGGATAACTTCAGTCCGGCGAGATTGATGGAAAGATCGAGCACGACGAGGTTTGTACGCGAGCGCCCGACCTCAACGCAAGTGCGAGCCCATTTCTCGTTTAGCGACGCCGCTCGCGGCGTGCTTCTACGAAACCCCTCCTCCTTTCACAAACGTCCATTGCTGCGCGCTCGATTCCTTTACCGATTGTTTCGATTTGAAATGAATCAAAACGGGCAGGATCGTAACGAAGCGCGTATCGAGCCGATTGACGTTGGGACGAATCGAAAATTTTACGCGCTTGGGAACGTTGATCTGATGTTTTTGTAGGGCCGCCGGTTAGGAACAGGTCCCATGATCGAATGAAGTCTGACCAGTTACCACGTTGGTCGTTGGATAACCAGAAACCGTAAGCGGTGAAAGTGGCGTGATAGGCGATGACCATTATTTTATCATTGAAGCACGCCGCGAGCGGCGTCGCTAAACGTGGGTTACCATAGCAATTCTGCGGCGCTAAATACGGGTCCGTCCGTGCACGCCAATCGATAACACCAGTCCTTACCTGCCAGGGGTGGTAACGCGGGATCTGGCTTTTTCACGCGAATGCAACAACTCTGACAAGTTCCCATTCCGCAGGCCATGGCGCGTTCGACGGCAATTTGACAGGGGATTCCGCGGGAATTGGCGATGTCTGCCACCCGCTTCATCATCAATTCCGGGCCGCATGTATAAATAACGGCTTTTTGCCCTTCGAAACTCGTCGAATCCAAATACTTTTCCAGGGCATATGTTACGAAACCTTTTTCCCCGAGCGATCCATCATCGGTCGTAATGACGCTCGCCACGCCGTGCCGGGCGAATTCGCCAATCTGGCCATCCGGGTTGATGGTCAGAGGCAAAAGATCGCGCGTGGTTGCGCCGCAAAACGCGATCGCCCGGCGATTTTTCAATGTCTCGGAAAGATACAACATTGGCGGGATTCCCACTCCGCCGCCGACGAGAATGGCTGTCTGATCCAAAGCCGGCAACCGAAATTGATTTCCCAGCGGGCCAAGAATTCCAACCGAATCGCCAATTTCCAACTGACTCAGCCAATCCGTACCGATTCCGACCACCCGATGGATAATCTCCAATTCAACTCCGGTCGGAGTTTCTCGTCGTCCTGCCAGAGAAAAAGGCCGCCGTAAAACTGATACCGCGACGCGGATTTCGGGTTGGCTGAACTGTTTGCTTTGGCCAGGCAACCAATCGATCTCATCCGAACTCTCCTCAACATCCAAATCGCGACAAGCGATTTGAATGAATTGTCCGGGTTGGGTAAATGGGAAAGATGGCAATCGCATTGTCAGCCGGAAATGTTCCCGGCAAAGGGAGACATTTTCGCCGACAGTCGCAATAAATTGATCTCGATTGGGCACTTAGCCACAGTACCAAGGACGTGAGGCTAAAAAAAGACTTCCGGAGGGGTGGCTCCTATCCACCTCCGGAAGTTCGCCACGGCAAGAAGCCGTTTTCAGATGAATTTAAACAACGACCGAACTATAACTTCAGCGCTATGCACTGTCAACGCAAGGAAAGCAGCATAAAAATCTTAAATACGCGACACAAATACTTTGCTTACAATTACTTATCGTCATATGAATTCTTATTGATTGTTGTCATAATCCAAGCGATTTTTTGAAGTGATTTTTTAAGTTTCCAAGGCTTATTTGGCGTAGTGAAACGTAGTGGATCATGAAGCGAATCGACGTCGCCATCGCCATCATCGTAAACGATCAGCATCTGCTGATTTGCCGTCGCAAAGCGGACGATTCATTCGCCGGCTACTGGGAATTCCCGGGCGGCAAAGTCGAGAAAGGCGAGTCTCCAACGGATTGTCTCGCCCGCGAACTTCGCGAAGAGCTCGATATACAAGCCGAGATCATCGAAACGTTTACGACCATCCAGCACAACTACCCCAATACGCGCGTGCGCCTGCACCCTTTTCTCTGTCGCCAGACAAGCGGCGAATTGAAACCGCTCGAATGCGATCAAGCCATCTGGATCAGGCCTCAAGATCTGAAAAAATACCGGTTCCCAGAAGCCAATGACGATTTGATCCGGCAGATCATCCAACGTTTGACTGCCGAATGATCAATCCCGCGCCAAAGCGGAAACCGATCGATCGGATTGTGAAATCTGCCAATCCAGAAGTGCCTTCGAAGCGTTGCGAGGAAGAAAAGCTCGGGCCATTGCATTCCAAATTGGCCAAACGATGATCGAGCTGATGATGATGGTTGCGGCTGCAATGGCGGTTAACGCGCCCATATCGCTGTTAAATCCCGACTGCAGGCCCGATTGCGATCTCCTCAAGTCATGAAATTGAATCCAAATTCCAAATGAAATCGCCCCGCTGACCAGCGAGGCCAACACCATTCCGACATAACCCGACTTGCGCCATCGAAGCAGCAGCATCCGGCCCACCATTCCAAACAGCAGGCCAAGTAGAATGAAACAGATTGCTGCTTCTGAATCCACCGGGCGAAGGTTCCATGTCACCGTGGATGGTCTTCGACTGGAATAGCCATACTGATAGCTCCATGAAGCGCCCATGCCGACCCATCCAAAGAGCAACCATCCAAAGAAGTTAAGCTTTAAGAACACGACCATCGCCAGCCAAGTCGCCCGCGCGCGTCCGAGAACGCGCTGCACCGCCGGTCGAAGGGTGTTGATCGGCTGATGATGACCACACTCGGGGCAATGAAATTGGAGGATCGCACAATGGTCGCATCTGACCTGCGGAGACCCATGCAGGCTGTATCCGCACCGCTCGCAGAAGACCGGCAGTTCTTCGCCGAGCTTGGGCATCGATTTGCAAATAATGGGATCGTGGCTTGTAGTCATGGGATGGATATCCGATACAATACCATAATGCCGCGCGGATCATTTATAGCCGTTTTATCGGCGGTTTTGCTAGTTGCCGGTCCCGTATTTGGCCAGACCAGCCGGCCTTCATATCCTGATACGGTCGAAGGCCTGACCCAGTTTTTCAAGGACATGCTGGCTGCCACCGCCGCGAAAGATCAGAATCGCGTCTATGCCTATGCCCAGATGCTTACTCTGCCCAAGTACAAGGAGTTTTTCAAAAAAACATTTGGCGATGAGGTCAGTACCCGGCTTATTCCTGAATACGAAAAGGGGACGGAGAATTTTCCCCTGAAATTCACCAGACTGTTTCTCCAGTTGAAAACTCCCAAAGAATTGACTCCTGTCGTTACCAGGGTCGAAGGTGCCGACGACGTCAATGCGACGATCTATCAGCGACTGGCTCTGGAGGCAATGGTCGATCCGGTGCCACTTTATTCAGTCACGATTTCGAAACCGGGTGCTTCTGGGACGATTCAACTCTGGTCATTGGTTTATATTGACGGCGCGTTCCGGTTGGTGGGCAAGATGCAAGCCATCAGGGTTGCAGGAAGTTAGGGATTTTTACCCAAAACGTCGCACGATCTTAAGTCCTCAACCAATCATTCCGATGAAACTGCCATCAACAGGGGTTTTACGCGGAGCAGAAGACATGTCATGCTGGGTAGTTCCATCCGTCGCGGCCGAGTTATGGGGAGTATCCGTCAACCAGATTCTGGACAGCATTCGCGGCGGCAGCGTGCCCAGTAAAAGCGAAGCGGGATTTACCTTTGTTGATGTTGCACCCAATAGCCCGAAACTCCACACGCCAAAGCCCCTGCGAGAACCGACGCCCCAGACCTATACCGTGGTCACCGAAGCAGAAATCGAAGCTTTGACCGGCGAAGAAGATTCGACAATGGCCGACTGGCGAGATGCACGAGCCGGCGCCAGCCGATTGCGCCGACGCCCGATGGCTGCCTAAGACCGATAACTCGCCTCTCAATCGATTTTGATTTTTTCGATCCCCTCGATTGGTTTGGGAAATTCCAGCTTTATCCCCTCCATCGTCCGAACGATCGTGTCGGAAATAAACCAGTTGCGAAACCACTTGTGATCTGAAGGCACGATGTACCAGGGAGCGTGCTTCGTCGAACATTGCTCCATCGCGTCTTCGTAAGCCTCCATGTAATCGTCCCAGCGCTTGCGCTCGAGCAGATCATTGGGATCGAATTTCCAGTTCTTGGTTTTATCTGCAAGCCGTGCTTCCATTCGCTCCCGCTGTTCATCTCGGGAAATGTGCAGAAAGAACTTGATGATCGTCGTCCCTTCATCCGACAATAGTTTTTCGAATTGATTGATGTGCTTGTATCGTTTTTCCCATACATCTCGTGGAACAAGCTCATGGACCCGTTCAACCAGAACACTTTCATAGTGCGAACGATTGAATATGCCGATCATTCCTTTTTTGGGAATCGCAGCGTGAATCCGCCAGAGATAATCATGCCCCAATTCCAATGCGGAGGGAGCTTTGAAACTCGTCACCGAGCAGCCCTGAGGATTCACGCCACTGAATACGTGATCGATGGCGCCGTCCTTTCCGCCGGCGTCCATCGCCTGAAACACGATTAATATCGCGTGTTTGGACTGGGCGTAAAGAACTTCCTGTAGCGCGGCCAGCTTCTTCAGATTCTTTTCGCAAATCAAAAGGACATCAGATTTGCTCTTGAATTTTCCGGTAGCATCGGTCGGAAACTTGGATAGTTTCACTTTTTTTCCCGGCTCCACCAGATAAGGCGAATCGATCATTGCTTTGCTCCCAGAAAAGGTAATTCGACGACCGTTGCGCCATGAAGTGCGCCTTCTGCGGGGATTTGCAGTTTTGTTCCAACCTCAAAGTGGGGTCGCTTGAGTATACCCAGGCCAACCGCAATTCCGGAAAGAATCGGCGAAATGGTGCTGCTCGTGATCGCGCCGATTTGACTGGATTGGCTGTCGAATATCTCGGCACCGGCGATCGGCAGCACAGGATCATCCATGCGTATGCCGGCAATGCGCTTGGCCACTTGCCCGCGGGCGTGCATGCGCGCGACGATTTCCTGTCCCGGATAACAACCCTTGGTGAAACTGACCGCGCGACCGAGCTGAGACGTTTCCGCTGGCAGAGCGGTATGGTCGAAGTCGATGCCGAACAGTGCTCGCCCCGCTTCGATCCGGGCCGAGTTGAATGCCGCCCATCCGATCGGCCGAATGGTTGATTTCGCGAAATCGGGCTTTGGCCCCAATCGCGCGAGCAGATCGACCCACCTTGCTTTTGCCGCTTCGGGGGTTTGAACAATGTAATAACCGGGCACACCGCAGGGGTCGTCTCGCCAGACAATCAAATCGCCAGAGTTGACCGATTCCTGCGGTTTCAAACTCTCAATCCCGGACACTCTTAACTCATCGCGAACCAATTCCATCGCTCCGGGACCATGCAATGCCATCTCATGCAGTTGCCCAACTCGGCTAGCTATCGCCACCTGTTCGGCAAAGTGATAATTCTCAAGCACCTTGGCGACCAGATCGACAACCCGCACATCCATTTCCAGAAGCGTCGAGCTTTCGCGTTCGATCACATTCATATCCGCGATAATTCGGCCGGTTTTCGGGTCCAGCAGAAACGCGTATACGCCCTGCCCGACGGACAACCCTTTCTTTTGCGTTTTGTCGTAAGTCTGGTTCGTCAGCAGGTTATTCAGAAAAGTCAACCGATCTTTGCCAGTCAATTCCAGAATACCGCGCTGCGGCAAATCCATCAGGGCTGTGGATTTCCGCAAAACCGCGTATTCCGCTTGTGGCTGGCCAAATGTTTGAACGATTTGGACATTTTCCCAGTTCTGGAACTCCGCCTCGGCCTGGCGATGAAGCTCAAACAATGGATTCGGCGGGACTTGGGACATTTATTCAATCATAGCGAATGCACGAAGCCGCGAAATCATCGCGGCTTTTTTTCGCCGCAACGATCATGCACGCAAACGCACGTCGTCTCCGTGCAGTCATACGCGCAAGTCTCGCTGCAAAAGACCTTGCCATCGCGCACAACCCCCTTATTTGACGAGACTTTGCATTGACAGGTCCGGCAAGCGCATTTAACAAGTTGTAAAGATGCGTCGCTCATGATGAATACGAACCTTTCCTATTTTTCACGCTAAAGCCCATCAGGGCAAGCCTGCTGTCGCGAAGATGCGTCCTTACAGAAGAAATCGTTCTGCTCGTGCTATAATTCGACGTGACATCTTGGACGGATGTTTTTGGAGTGGGATCATGAATGACCCGAAGAATTCGGCCGACGCAAAAGACGGCCGGATTGCTAATAATAAAGACATCATGCCGTTGCTCAAAGGGTGGGACTATGAGCCGGGCACCATCAACGTTCGCAAGATCACTGGTTTGGATGGTGTTCCCAAGCTTCAGATGCGCCTCGAATTGGGACTTTTCCAGATGGAACTGGATGGCCGTCCAGATGGGATGAAGCCGCATGGCTTTGAGTCGCTGCTGGACTTTTACGAATCTCAACTCGGCGAGCACAAGGAACGCAACGGCACGGAGTTGGGCTTTCATCTGACCGCCGACCAATGCGCCGCATTGCGTGAAGAGGCCGGGCTTTACTATCACCGCTATCTGAGCATGTTTGTTTTGGAGGATTTCTCCAGCGTCGTGCGCGACACCGCCCGCAACCTCCGCGTGCTTGATTTCTGCGGCAAGTACGCGGTCGATGAACATGATCGTTTGCTGTTGGAGCAGTATCGACCTTACATCACGATGATGAACTCCAAGGCCGCCGCCTCCATACTGGTCAACCAGGAGAAGTTCAGCGATGCGCTTGCCCGAATAAACGAAGGCATCGACCAGATCCGCAAATTCTTTGAGCGTTTTGGCCAGCCTGAAGCATTCAGCCAATCCAACGAAGCCAAGGTTCTCAGGCAATTTGCCCGCGATATCCGCAAGAAATTGCCGGTTGACCCCATCGCCCAGCTCAAAAACCGGCTTGATCGAGCCGTCCGAAACGAGCGCTACGAAGAAGCTGCCCGATTGCGGGATGAAATCAACCGCAAGAAAGAAACGCCGAGAGCGTAGGCGACAGTTTGAGGCCCTAGCGGTAGAATTCTGCGGATGAAGATCGTTATCGAAAAACATCCCGATGGTTATGTCGCATACCCGCTGGGGTTAAAGGGTGTGGTTGTTGGCCAAGGCGACACCTATGAGCAAGCGCTTGAGGATGTGAAGTCCGCGGTGCGGTTTCATATCGAAACCTTTGGGCCGGAAGTTCTTGAAAACGAATCACCTGTAATTGAAGCTTATATTGCCGAGGCGCAGGTGGCCTGATGCCCAAGTTTCCGGTTGACGCACCGAAAAGTAGAGTATTACGAACATTCCAAACACTTGGCTTCCAATTGGTTCGCGAGCGAGAACATATTGCGATGTCCCGTTCCAACCCAGACGGAACCTCGACACCTTTAACTCTTCCAAATCATCCAACAATCAAATCTTCAACATTGCGCGCAATTTGCACACAATCCGGTATCCCACGCGATGCTTTCTTAAAGGCATACGAGCGTTCGTAAATTGCTTCGCGGCATTTTGTGTCCGAGCCATGTCCAGCGTTAGAATGTAACAATGCGAGCCGTCGTCACCGGACAAGTTGGCGTTGATAAGGGGCCTTATCTCGAAGCCGTTAAGCAACATGCCATCAAACAAGGCTTTGATGTCGAGGTTTTTCATGTCGGCCGAATGATGTACGAGGAAGCGCCGGATATTCCTGCCAGCAGAATCCTCAATCTCCCGATCAGCCGATTGAACACGCTTCGCCGTGCGGTCTTCAAAGAGATTCTGCGGCAGTCGGAAAAGCACGAGCATTCGATCATCAATACGCACGCGACGTTTCGCTGGCGGCACGGGCTATTCTCAGCGTTCGATTTCGACCACATCAAGGCCTTCAACGCCGATGCGTATATCACCCTGCTCGACAACGCCGAAAGCGTGCATCAACGGCTCGTGCGGGAACACGACATCGATCACACGCTCAAAGACATCATGGTCTGGCGCGAGGAAGAACTGCTGGCCACCGAAATCCTCGCCAACATTCTCAAGGGATATGGCCATTTCTTCATGATCAGCCGGGGCCGAAATGTGCTGACCACCCAAACCATACACCGCCTGATTTTTCAGCCGCGGATGCGCAAGGTTTATCTGAGCTTTCCCATGAGTCATGTCATGGACATGCCCCAGATATTGGCTGAGATCGACCAGTTCAAAGCCACCATCAACGAGCATTTCATCTGCTTCGATCCCGCCGACGTCGATGAATTCGTCCTGCACAAGCTCGCGGATGATGCTGTCCAGGCCGGCAAGGACGAAATCCAGGTCCAGGCCGCCGAAGGACCAATCACGCTCAAAACTCAGGACGTCATCCAAATTTCCGGCGACATCATGGGCCAGATTTATATGCGAGATTTCAAAATGGTCGATCAGGCCGACATGATCATTAGCTATATCCCCGAACTTCCCAACGGCAAACCCGGCTTATCCTCAGGCGTCGAACGCGAACTGCATCATGCCTTTGAAGGAGCCAAAGAGGTCTACGTGGTCTGGGCCTGCCGCGCGTTGCCTAGTCCCTTCATTACGGAAACGGCAACGAAGGTGTTTAAGAGCACGGAAGAGGCGATCGCACACTTTAAGACGAAAGGCTATATCAAGTGATTGCGGATTCGCAGCAAGTTGACCAACTAATCAACGCCGGCGCGAGCATTCAAAAAGTTCGCTCATTTTTTAGTAGCAAGCATGAAGCGCTAAAATACTACGCGACATATCAACAGTCGCGATTTAATCTCCAATCCGCAGATCACGCGGCCTGCTGCAAATGCGGAAACGCCCATGCTTCCAAGGTCGCGAAGTACGAATGGCAGACAACTTTCATCGGTGGAGTTAGTTTTGGCCCATTAGAGGCTCTGTTACTGCTCATTGGGCATCTTGGAATAAGAATACGATACATTACGTTGAGTTTCGCCACGTACCACGCCATCTGCCCGCAATGCTGGCGCGCGATCGTATTTAGGAAAGCGATGGCCAATATCGTCGAATTTTTATCCGTTTCAGGACTGATCACTGGAATTACAATCGTGTTGCTCAGTTTGATTTGGTATCTCAATCTAAAATCTACCGAGTTCGTTCTTTTTGGGATTATATTTGCTTTCGGCGCTGTTCTGGTCGTTGGATATCCCGCCTTGAAATCGTTGGTACGCGTGATGCGGATACCATCTTCGATCCGGTCAATCCGTCGGCGGCCATTTCAATTTGATTTCTGCATCCTTCAATGATCGCAACTTATTTTGCGTTTTTCATTTTGGTTAATATGTCACTTCCGACCATTGAATACGCCTCACCATCTGACTTGCCGCTCTATCGATCGTTATTGCCCTATGCCTTTGGATGCGGAATTACTCCCCTATGCTTCGGCATCAGGTTCTTTCTGCTGTGTTTGCTGTCGCGCGAAGTTATTTTCGCTCAAGCGGGATTCATTACGATCATGGGCGGAGTTGCGGGCAGAGCGAGGCAAACTTCGTTGGTCCATTTTTCTCGTTGCCATGGTGCTGATTAGTAACTTCCCGGTCTGTTTTTTAATTATCATGACTGTTGCATCATTAGAAAAAGGATTCGATTGAAGTACGTATGATCCGCGCCATCACCATCTATTCTTCCTCCAGCAACACCATCGCGCTGGAATATCTCCGCGCCGGCGAGGAACTCGGTCGTGCTATCGCACAACACAAATGGACTCTGGTCTACGGCGGCAATTCGCTTGGCTTGATGAAAGCCGTCGCCGACGGCGCTCGCGCTGCGGGTGGCAAGGTGATCGGAATCACCCCTCAGATATTTGTCGATGATGGCTGCTGCGATCCGCATTGCGATGAATTCATCATTACGCCTGACATGCGCCAGAGGAAGCAACTGCTCGAACAGCGAGGCGACGCGTTTATCGCCTTGCCTGGCGGGATTGGGACACTGGAAGAAATCCTGGAAATCATCGCCGGCAGGTCGTTGCGATTTCACGATAAACCCATTGTGCTGCTCAACATCGCGGGGTATTGGGATCCGTTGCTGGCCATGATCGAGCGGGGAATTGAGCAGCATTTCATCAAGCCGCGCTGCCGCAACCTCTATTTTGTGGCAAAATCCGTGCAGCAGGCGATGGATTATCTGACCCACCCGCAAAGCCCCGGTCTTTAGGCTGGGGGCTCCCCCGCGCATACAATGGTGCCGGTGTGTAAATGCGTCGCAGAGATTTCAGCCTCACGCTAGCGTTGTGCCTTTCGCTGGCGATTCATGCCCTGCTTCTGGCGAGCACGGCCGAGTTGTATATCCACAGCTTTGGGACGCATATTCAGTTGGCGGCTCCTGAAAGGCCCCTGCCTCCACTCGATCCTTTGCTTCAACCAAGATACGACGAGGACGACAACAATCCGTGGAATCGTCTTGGCGATTCCAATTCCAACGGCAATTCGACCGGTAACTCGCCCGGCGACCAGCCAATGGTCGCACAAAAGGGAATGCAGAATCAACCGCTACTCAGCCTTGACCCGGTTGGAGCAGGACAAATTGGCGATGCGCCAACCGAATCAGTTTTACCGCGCGGCGCGGGTGAGCCCAGCGCGCCAAGCCCGCAGGTCGAAGCTTCCGCGCCGGTTCCGGAAATTCCATTTGGCCTTCAGGGAACAGACGGCGAATTCGTCTCGCCGCGCCCCGCCAAGCCCGCTTCCCCTGCAGTCCAACCGTCACAGGGTCAACAAGTCCAGCCCGGCGCGTCGGCCAGCGCCGATCCTGCGCCGCAAAGCAGCACCGAATCCGATCCGGTTTCCACTGTCGGTGGCGTGGATTTTCGCCCCGGGTCAGCCACTGTGCGGCTGGGAAGAAAATACAAACTGACCCGACCACACCTGACACTCGCCGCACGGGCGGATCTCATGACCGGCGCTCAGCCGGCAGTCGTCCTGAAAATCAAAATCGATTCAACCGGAAAAGTAATTAACGCCGAGATCTTTCGTTCCAGCGGCAGCAGTTCAGTCGATCAACCTTGCAAACTCGCAGCCTATGAATGGTGGTTTGAACCGCCTAAAGATGCCGCGGGAAATCCGACTGGCGACGTGATCTTGTTTGCCATCCGATTTATCTAACCTGATTGGCTCTTTATCCGCAAATCGGGTCAGAGCCGCGTTCAATTTGAAGATTTGGAAGAGGTGTTCAGTTTCCCGAAATGGCTTCCCGGTAGAGGGTCAGTTTGAATTTAATTATTTAACCCCGCCGCTTGCGGCGGGTTTGGGCGCTCGAAAACCCGCTGCAAGCGGCGGGGCTAAATATTTCGGATGATAAACTGGCCCACTACCAGCTTCCCAAGCCTTTGCTACCGTTGGCAATCCCGCGTATCATATGGGTTTAGATACTGGAGATGATTGATGGCGACGAAGACAGTTCAAGAAGTGGATACAGTCGCCGCGCTGGCGGATCTGATGGCACGTTCGGGAGTGAAGGATCGCGCCAACGTTGAAAAGCATCTGGCCATATGCGATGCCGAACCCAATTCGAACCATGGCAAGCTCTGGCGCGAGATCGCGGGCAAGCTGGCTTCCCTCGCCCCGCTGCCCTTCAAGATGGGCGGCAACGCGATGCTCTTTTACATCGCTGACGGCAAATATCGCATGCAGGTTTTTGCGATAGAAGATCGATATGAGGGCCAGATCATGGTCTATCTGCCTGACGTACTGGCCGCAGCAATTCGCAAGAAAGTGATCTCCAAATCCGGTGACAAATACACCGCCGGCGGAGCGTCGGGCCCGGCCATGCTGATCGATGCCTTGGACGCTGCCAATACCCCCGACCCGGCGGCTCATCTCAAGCACATGATCGGGTGGAACCGCAAGGCCGTACGCGTCACGTTCAACACGACCGATGCGCAAACGCAACAGATTGCCGCCGTAGCCGGCATGTGCGACCTCGCCGCCACCCAATGGCCGGCGCCTCCGGCAGCGTAATCGCGGACAAGCAGATCTACATTAAGTCTATTCGTTTAGCGCCGCCGCTTGCGGCGGGTTTGGAAGTTCCGGAACCCGCCGCA
>DASZXJ010000171.1:0-3678 GCA_035545895.1 Tepidisphaeraceae bacterium
AAATCCATATAATCCTTTGAGTTCGCAGCGGGCGAACAGAGGTTGTAAGCCAACTCGACGGAGAGGGGGCGGCTTGCGAATGGAGTACCAAGCCAGGGCTCTCAGTTATCTCGGCAGCTACTAAACTGCGAGTCTGGATGCCGTCGGACAAATGGAAGCGACAGAAGTTTGTACTTTCTGTCACAATGTCCCCTAACATGGGGCAATGGAAGGAGCATGGACGCTATGCCAAACCGAACCAAACAACGAAGATCAGGTGGGTTGACCCTTTTGTTGTACCAGAAGGCGTTGCACCCCGAGCTGTTCAAGATTCTTGCCAGCGAACAGGTGGCGCGCCGGGCTTACGAGGCGGATATCTGGCTGGTTGAGGGTGGCCACGTCATTATGTTCACGGCGGGCAAAAACACTCTGGCCGAGGTCATTGTGATGAGCCACGCCCCGCTGACCGACCGCGGCCTGCTGCAATCGATCCCATGTCGTGGCGAGAAATACCATGAAATGACCGCTGGCGGAAACATCCGCTACATGATCAGCACGCAGGAAGAACAGCTTACCCAGACGCTTTACGATGCGACCAAACATGAGATTTCGTCCTACGCGTCCAAGCGCGAGCTGATGACCGCTGAAACTCCGGCCACCCAGGAAACCGGCGGCGCGCTGAGCGTTTTGGATATCGAGCGACGCAGCCATGAATTGCTTGTGCAAAGCTTCCATCTGTTCGATGAAAATCAGATGGTCATCAAAACACAGGCGATCATCGAAGTGATTAAGTCCGTTTGAACTTAATTTTGTTTTGAAACCAAAGCCCACGGCTCAGCCGTGGGCTTTTTCTTGCGCCAAACCACTGATGTATTTCTCAACCCGTTCGAAGATCAGATCAGTGTTGACACGTTCATGGAAGTAATCATCCAGACGCAAAGTCCCCTGCTGTCCTGCACCAAGATCGTATGTGAGATATGCGATGCCTTTTCGGTCCCACAAACGGCGATCCAGCTCGGTCATATTTTCCAAGGGCACAGGCGGATGACCCGGGACGGTTAAAACGCCGTTCTCAAGTCGGTATTCACCACGCGAGTTGTGAAGCGCGCGTAGCCCAAGTGCGATCCCGACAACCGGCAAGGCAAGACAAAGGAATTTTTGCAGGCCAAGGTCCCAATCCGTTTTGGGCTGTCCGTTATTAAGTTTGAGCGATTCTTCCAATAGCGCCTGCGACCGCGTTGAATTGCCCGTTCGAATCGCTTCGTCGCGCTCAAGCTTGATGACCCGCAATCGCTCATTCATATTGGGCCAGCCGACAAACCCATCGTATCCGAACCATGCGCCCATGCCGATCAGCAGCAGCGCAAACAGCGAAAACTTGATCCGATACCCCACACCCGGCCCGGCCACGATCGGGCCATCGGGTATCGGTTGATCCTGCGATGGTTGTTCCTCAGGCAATTCACTCATGAAGGACTCTTGGTTTGGGAAGTTGGTAACTGGTCGATCGAATTCTGAATTGCACTTTTGGCCGTTTGAACCGCAACCACCGCGCGAGTTGCTCGGCGATGGCCTTCCTCGTATTCAGCCGAATTCAATTCGTTCGCGCCAGCCGTTAATTGCTCGAGCAGGCGTTCTGCACGCTGGATCGCTTTGGCGAGAATCTCATGCTCCGTTTGAGGCATAATCAAGACCGTGAAGAAATCGCGGCGGAGATCGGTTTAATCACCTTTGGAACGATATACTTTGTGCACAGCGAATCGCCGCGCTCCGCCAGTTCCAAGGCGATTTCATGCATCGGCGATTTGGGACGATCTCCCCAATAGCGGCGAATAATCAGATAAACGCTGATGACATCGTTGGAGTAATCGCCGGTACGCACCTGATAGCTGTTGGTTCGCGTCACCACGTCGAGCCTGGCTTGAAGCCGGCAATCATCGGACAAGGAAACGGTAACTGCCGGCTGAAAATCGACCGGCCGAGCGCCGCGCTCCTCGGTCATGCAGCTCAACGGTGAATCCGCCAGCAAGCTCTCCGCGATGATCTCGTCATGATTGCCGGTAAACTCAAGATCAAACCCGAAAAGAATGTCCAGATAATCGATTTCGACCGGGCTAAGCCCCAGTTGAAATGGCGCCATTTCGAGCAAAAGGGTGTGCAGCTTCATCGCATGGGCGATGTCCGGCGGATTGATGCATCCACCGCTCAAGCGGCGCGTTTCCAGGCTTGCCCAGCGATAACTTTCCTGGTTTCGATCTTCTTCCAAATGTAATTCGCCGTTGTCGGATTTGCGGAATCGGCTCATGCCGGGAAACGCCTTCTGCACCTGTTCAAAGAAATGCAGAACGGTCTCGCGCTGCTGAGGCATGGGCATTTGCGAGCAAAGGCGCATGTTGATGTAAAAGTCATCACAGAAGGAGGAATATGGATCGGACATCTTGGAACTTCTCCCTGGAGCAGACTTGAGTTTAGCGGATTCGACGCGAAACGAAAGCTTGGCGACGTGCGTCCATATTTCCCAGACTGCCGGAATAGACACTACGATTCTCCCATGTTGACTGCACGTTATAAATGCGCGCTCCTGATCCGGTAAAACCGGGGTTTACGCGTTATACGGTCGTGAAATTCCTTTGACTTTCGACAGGCCGATTTCATAATCTGTTGCCTGTGGGTGAGTAGCAAATCGCTGCTCTTTCATAGAGCATTGGGCCTGTCGCCAAATCTAAGGAATGGAATGAAAACTGCCTCCATTGGCAACGAGTCTATAGTCTCTGCAGCGCCGGGTCAGCTTTCCTCGAAGCTCGGCGACGAGATGGTGATTTTGCATCTCGAATCGGGAGTTTATTACGGACTGGACACCGTTGGCGCTCGCGTGTGGGAGCTGGCGCAGCAATCCAAATCCGTACGCCAGATTCGCGACCAGATCGTAAGTGAATTTGACGTCGCGCCGGAAACGTGCGAGCAGGATATTCGTGAATTGCTCGCTCAGATGCAGGCCCAAGGCCTGGTTCTGGTCGCGTCGGCTGAGAACGCATAACAAAACTTATTCGCCGGGTCGTGCGCTGAACTTCACCCGAGGTTCCTCTCGGTACGTTCACGCACAGTTGAAAGGAGCGGTCGATTATGAAGAAGCGGTATGTTCGTCCCCAGTTGATTGTCCACGGAACCGTGGAAGTGGTCACCCTGGGCTGCGATCCTCTGTCTCGCCCCATCTAACTCGGCAAGATTGAGACACTGAACTTCAGGGGGCGTTTTTATTTAGCGAGTCGCCGCGCTAGATTCGGCTCTCGCGGGAAGGAGTGTCGTAATGAAGGAAGCACGTAAGGAAGCTGAGCAAAGTGCCAGCCGCAAACCGTACGCGCGCCCGCAGCTTGTGAAGCACGGGAACGTTGAGGTTTCGACGCAGGGTCAAACGGGATCCCACGTCGTCTATGGTTGATTTTTGCTTGGCCAGTCAACAGCCGGCCGGTCGCTGCGCGGGGTAAAACGCCGTCGCGCAGCGACCGAACCGGCTGGTTTTGTTATCAGAGCCTCCTTCGGTATCATCGCCTGTTTGGGAATAGATACATGGCCGGCTACTGGTATTACGCTTACGGTTTAAGAATCCATTCCGAACTGCCTCTTCCGGCGCCACTCGCCGAGCCGGGCGATGTTGATGTTTCGATTGAATTTGGAAACGCCCAACCCACCGAGCCGTTC
>DASZXJ010000172.1:0-7653 GCA_035545895.1 Tepidisphaeraceae bacterium
AAGTGAACGATCGGCTTGTTACAGTCTGTCCGCACGGCCTTGCCTCCTTGCAGTGGTTCAAGAGTGTGGTAACTCCCAGAATCTACAAGAGGCAGGGCCGTCGCGCTATAACGCCACTCAAAAATCAGATGAAATATCCGGCCTAGTTGCCAAACCTGCGATTGAAATCGTGTCTATGCGACCAATTTTGACCGCGACCTTCGGCTGCGGTCGTATGACAGGGGCAACAGCGCCGCTCGCGGCAATGTGACCATTGCAAACGTCCGTCCCTCTCCATCAGCGAATTCCACTTCGCATCGGCCCGACTTATACAATTCGACAACAGTGCCGACTTGCCCTCTTTTAAGCTTGTGGCGTGGCTGATCCTTCAGCAATGCGACAACATCAAGAAGTTTGATATCACGTGCCACGACGCCCTCCAAGAACAGTCTTCACATAACAACTTGTCAGCCGAGGAATATCCGAACCAATCTCGATGATCCATCCGCTGCGCGCAAAACTGCAAGAATATTCGCATGGGCCGAAGTAATGCCCAAGGCCGAGGTAAATACACGTGCTTTGTGTCTACCTGTTCGGTGGAACCTGTTCAAACAATACCCACAAGCTTTCCGCGAACATCAATTTGCGCTTGATGGCCATTCGGAAGCTTCATATAGGCAACACAATTCCCCTGAATTCAATAAAGTGGAGGCGGCAGGGTTTGAACCTGCATCTCGGGCATCGCACGACCGCTTGCGCGACCTCACAACGCCGTGCTCTGCCAATTGAGCTACGCCCCCGGCTCATATATACAATCAGCGATTAAAATTCCAAATATTATTGTCCCGGATAAAAATTCTGCATTGCGCAAATTGACGCTGTTTCGCGCAAATCGGCAGGTATTTAGGGAGAAGCGAGAGGATAATAAGGTGACTCGGCGATGGGATGACCAAGTGAAAATAAGGGACAAGTTGAAGCGCCTCTGCAAACGCCCACGGCGTCGCCGTGGGGTCCACTCGATTTCCGTGAAATTGCGAAAACGAACCCAAAACCGCCCTGTTTGACATGACTTGATTGCCGCTTCAATCTTTAGACACTTTCATCCTTACATCGAAAGGGAAACGCGTTTCATGAGCAACTACAAAGCAGATCCGAAAATGAAGTTTACCTTTGGTTTGTGGACGGTTGGGAACATTGGCCGCGACCCATTTGGGGAACCGACACGCCCGCGCATTTCGCCCGTGGAGATCGTCGAATTGCTCGCGGAGGTCGGCGCGTATGGCGTGAATTTTCACGACAACGATTTGATTCCGATCGACGCTTCATCCGCCGAAGCTGAGCGGATCAAGAAGGATTTCAAGAAAGTCTTGAAAAACACGGGTCTAGTCGTGCCGATGGCGACGACCAATCTCTTTTCCGATCCCGTTTTCAAGGATGGCGCGTTCACCAGCAACAACGCGAAGATTCGCGCCTACGCCATCCAAAAGACCATGCGCGCCATGGAACTGGGCGCGGAGATGGGCGCGAAGATTTACGTTTTCTGGGGCGGTCGCGAGGGAATCGAAACCGACGCCACCAAAAACCCGGTCGAATCGATCAAACGATTCCGCGAAGCGATCAACTTCCTCTGCGAATATTCGATCAGCCGGAAGTTTGGCTACAAGTTCGCGTTTGAGGCCAAGCCCAATGAGCCGCGCGGGCATATGTATTTTGCTGTCACGGGATCGTATTTGGCGCTAATTCCCACGCTGGCACATCCCGAGATGTGCGGAGTGAACCCGGAAGTGGCTCATGAGCACATGGCCGGGCTGGATTTCGTGCATCACGTCGCCCAGGCGATTGAAATGGGCAAGCTGTTTCACATCGATCTGAACGATCAGGAATTCGGGCGATATGACCAGGATTTCCGCTTCGGCTCAGCCAATCTCAAGCATGCGTTCTTTTTGGTGAAGCTGCTGGAAGACAGCAAATACAACGGCCCCCGCCATTTCGACGCGCACGCGTATCGCCAGAGCGATCTGGCAGATGTAAAGGAATTTGCCCGCGGCAATATGCGGACGTACATGATCCTGGCGGAGAAAGCCAAACGCTGGAACGCTGATAAGGAAATTCAGTCTTTGCTGAAGGAGATTAACGTCGGCGACAGTTCCCTCTCCAGCCTGACTCGCAAATTCAGCACAGCCAATGCCGTCAAGCTGTTATCAACCAACCTGGATCGTGTGGAACTCGCCAAAGCTCGCCTACCATATGAGCGGCTGGATCAGTTAACGATGGAAATCGTCATGGGTGTCCGGTGACTGTGAATATTCTTTGACTCGCAACCTCTGTTGCGATATTTATCTCCGATGGTCCACGACGAAGTCATACCGATTCTTGATTTTGGCGCTCAATACGCCCAGCTAATCGCCCGGCGTGTGCGCGAAGCCGGGGTTTATTCTGAACTGGTTCGCCCGGATATTTCCATCGAAGAACTGAAGAAAATGAAGTTGAAAGGCCTGATCCTGTCAGGCGGACCAAGCAGCGTCTATGAGCCAAACGCGCCAAAGTGTGATCCGCGCATCTTTGATCTTGGCGTGCCGGTTCTTGGGATTTGCTATGGGATGCAACTGGCGGCACAGGTTCTTGGCGGCGACGTGAAACCCGCCAAAGCGCGCGAATTTGGACGTGCCAAATTGCGAGTGAGCCAGGATGATCCGCTTGTCCACGGCCTGCCCGGCGACACGACCGTCTGGATGAGCCACGGCGATCAGGTGCACGACCTGCCCAGGGATTTCGTTGCGCTGGCGACGACCCCCACTTGTCCTTACGCAGCGGCCAAGCATTCGACCAAGCCGTTCTGGGGCGTGCAGTTTCACCCTGAAGTGACGCACACTCCGCGCGGCGAGCAAATCTTTCATAACTTCGTTTACGACATCTGCAAATGCGCCGGCTCATGGACGATGGGAAACTTTGTAGAAGAGGCGGTCAAAACCATTCGCAAACAGGTAGGCAGCGGCAAAGTCATCTGCGGCTTGAGCGGTGGTGTCGATTCTTCCGTCGCGGCAGCGCTCATTCACAGAGCCATTGGTGAACAACTCGTCTGCATCTTCGTCGATAACGGGCTGCTTCGAAAAAATGAACGCGAACTGGTCGAATCGACTTTCCGCGATCATTTCAAGATCAACCTTCGCACGCACGATGCAAGCCGGCATTTTCTCGACGAGTTGAAGGGCGTGACCGATCCGCAGCAAAAGCGCAAAATCATCGGCCGTGAGTTTATCGAAGCATTCAAGCGCGAAGCCAAATTAATCGACGGGGCCAAGTTTCTTGCACAAGGCACGCTTTATCCCGACGTGATCGAATCCGGGCATGGCCATGCAGGCGCAACCGCCAATATCAAACTGCATCACAACGTCGGCGGCTTGCCAGAACAACTGGGATTTGAACTGGTCGAGCCGCTTCGCGATCTATTCAAGGACGAAGTTCGCAAGCTGGGCGAAGTGCTCGGCCTGCCCGAGCAAATCGTCTGGCGACACCCCTTCCCCGGCCCGGGACTGGCCGTGCGAGTCATTGGTGACATCACCCCAGAGCGACTTCGCGTCTTACGCGATGCCGATGAGATCGTGCTCGAAGAACTCATTGCCGCGAATCTATATCGCAAAACAGCCCAGGTTTTCGCGGTGCTATTGCCAATCGGCACGGTGGGCGTGATGGGCGATGCCCGGTCGTACGACAGCGTGATCGCAATCCGAGCCGTCGAAAGCCAGGACTTCATGACCGCCGACTGGGCAAGAATTCCGTTTGATGTGCTGGCCGAGATGAGCAACCGCATCATCAACGAAGTGCGCGGAGTGAACCGGGTTGTTTACGACATCAGCACCAAACCGCCGGCGACGATTGAGTGGGAGTAAAAGATCAACTTTAACGATTGAACTTTTTTCCCTGACGGCTCTTGATCGAACTTCAAGTTGCTTCGACGAGGATTTTTGCTGCAACTCCCGACCCCAGCGTAATTGTCGAACCTCTTTGAGGCCGGATCGTAACAGCCTGAGCGATCGGGTCGCGCTTCTCCACGACCACGCCAGAGCCGGGGGTTAATCCTGATTGATTGACGAACTGCAAAAAGGCGGGTTCCTGATCGACGATGCGCGCGATGCGTACGGGCCGGGCAAGATCGCAGTCGGCCAGACTATACATAGGCGGGCGATTGATCTGCCCACGTGCCGAAGGAATCGGATCGCCATGAGGATCAACCGTCGGATGGCCAAGGCATTCGTCGATGCGCTGAAGAACTTTGTCGGAAATGACGTGTTCGAGTTCCTCGGCCTCGGCGTGAACTTCGGACCAATCCAGGCCGAGGATTTTGACGAGGAACAATTCGACCAGTCGGTGGCGACGCAAAACATGAAGCGCCAGTTGCTCGCCTCCACTGGTCAAACGAACACCGCTGCGGGGTTCGTAAGCAACCAACCCCGAGTCAGCGAGCGCCTTAATCATGCTCGTGGCCGTGCCCGGCACTACGCCCATGATGGTCGCCAGACGTCCCATCGTAACGAGTTCGCCAGGCGCATCTTGTTGTGCCACATAGAGTTGCTTCAAATAGTTTTCGACCGTACTCGAGGGCATCAAGGCAAATTGTACAAACCTGCTTGATTTTGGCAAACCAACTGATACATTTTGACTAATCAAAATCAAGATTGCGGCCGATCTACGATGAGCAGCATGGAAGATAAAGCGGTTCCTCTTAATTACGCCCCCGCCGAGCAGGGATGGAGACAGTCGGCCTCAACACCCAGCCTGCCGGAAGCATTTCGAACTGTCTCAGTTTTGAAAAGCTCCGGTTTCTGGCGAAAGCTGTTGACCTTCTCGGGGCCTGGTTATCTCGTTGCGGTCGGTTACATGGACCCGGGCAACTGGGCGACCGATCTGGCGGGCGGATCGAAGTTCGGTTACCAGCTTCTCTCCGTCATCATGATCTCGAATCTGATGGCGATCCTGCTTCAGCACTTGTGCGCCAAGCTCGGCATCGTCACCGGCCGCGACCTCGCCCAAGCCTGCCGCGATCATTATTCCAAACCGGTCAGCAATGTGCTCTGGGTGCTTTGTGAACTTGCGATTTGTGCTTGCGACCTGGCTGAAGTTTTGGGCTCAGCCATTGCGTTGCAACTGCTATTTGGAATTCCACTGACCGCCGGCGTTTGTCTCACCGCGCTTGATGTGCTTGTGCTGCTGGCCATGCAAAACAAGGGGTTTCGATATCTCGAAGCGCTCGTCGTTTCGCTGATCGTGGTCATCGGATCCTGCTTTGCATTGGAGCTGTTCTTTGCCAAGCCAAGTTTGGTGGGCGTGCTATTGGGTTTCGTTCCAAGCGCTCAAATCGTTACCAACAGAGAAATGCTTTATGTGGGCATCGGTATTTTGGGCGCCACTGTCATGCCGCACAATCTTTATCTGCACTCATCGATCGTGCAGACGCGAAAATACGAACAAACCGATGAAGGCCGCGCCGAAGCCATTCATTTTGCGACAATTGACTCGACTGTAGCACTGATGTTTGCACTGTTCATCAATGCAGCCATTCTGATCCTGTCGGCTGCCGTATTTCACTTCAAAGGCAATCAGGAAGTGGCCGAGATTGACCAGGCTTACAGGCTGCTCGCGCCTGCACTGGGCACCACTGCCGCCAGCGTATTGTTTGGCGTTGCGCTGCTTGCATCAGGACAAAACTCCACGATTACCGGCACGCTCGCTGGTCAAATCGTGATGGAAGGCTTCCTTAACATCCGCCTCAAACCATGGCTGCGGCGACTAATTACCCGCCTGCTCGCGATCGTGCCTGCGGTGATTGCATCATCCATGTATGGAGAAAGCGGAACTGGCAAGCTGCTGATTTTCAGCCAGGTATTCCTCAGCCTGCAACTTCCCTTTGCCGTGATTCCGCTGCTGATGTTTGTCGGCGAGCACAAAAAGATGGGACAGTTCCGGCCGAAGAACTGGATACTTGTGCTCGCATGGATTACCGCGTCCATCATCGTTACTCTCAACGCAAAGTTGCTTTGGGATTTTGCCACTGCGGCAATGTCAAATTGAGTTCGGCATGTATCAAAAGATTTTACTAGCCCTGGACGCGACCGCAGCCGATCGAAGCCTGCTGACGCACATTGTCGAATTGGCGAAGCTTCACCAGTCCAAATTGTTGCTGCTGCACGTGGCCGACGGATGGGCGGCGCGAAATTTTGATGCGCTGAAGCTGGCCGAGTCGGAGGAAATCAAGGAAGACCGCGCCTATCTCGAACGTACGGCAAGCGACTTGCGCAACCAGAATCTTGAAGTGACAACCCGCCTGGCGATGGGCAATCCGCCGACGGAAATCCTTAAAACCGCCAGTGCCGAAAAATGTGATCTCATCGCCATGACCACGCACGGCCACCGATTTCTTGCCGACATCGTTTTAGGCAGTACCATCGAGGCTGTACGACATCAGGCGAAGATCCCACTGCTCATCGTTCGCGCGGAGTAAGGCCGGGCGTGAAGAACATCAACATTGGCATCATTGGCTACGGGCGCATCGGCGCGGAACATGCCGGCTGGTTGCGCCGGGCAATTGGCATTGGTGATATTTCAGTTGCCGATCCCACCCCGGCTCGCCTTGCGATCGCTGAATCGAAAGGGCTTGTAACATTTTCCGATTTTGAATTGCTGCTTACAGATCGTTCTATCGATGCAATTTTAGTATCTACTCCGACGGCGATGCATTTCGAACACGCCAGCCAGGCGCTGTCCGCCGGCAAACATGTCATGATCGAAAAGCCGATGGCGCTCGATATGGAACAGTCTCAGCGGCTCATCAAGCAGGCTTCGTCCAGCAACAAACTCTTGAGCGTCTTCCACAATCGCCGGTGGGATATCGATTTTCTCACGGTCAGGCAAGCGATTGAGTCAAATACATTCGGCAGGATCATCAACATCGAAAGCCGGATCAGCCAGTGGGCCAGTTGCGTGGGGCCGGCGGCACGCGAGTACCGGCCAAACTGGCGTAACGAAGCCTCTTATGGCGGCGGCGGACTTTATGACTGGGGATCGCATCTGATCGATCAGATGTGGCAACTGATGTTGCCTGCCGAGCCCGTTCGAGTTTTCGCGCAGCTTCGCGGCAATGTCTGGTCAAAAGATTGCGATGATTTTGCCCGTATTTGCATCGACTTTGATCATGGGGCAGTTGGAATGGTCGAAATCAACACGACTACGACCCATTCTTTGCCGCGGTGGCACATTGATGGCGCGCTCGGATCGGCCGAAGCGCCTGCGAGCTTGAAGTATGACACCCGCGAATGGGCACAGCTTCAATTTCGTCCTGCCGATGGATCAGACCAAAGAATTTTACCAATTGCGCCAGTTGGATTGACGGAGCCAGAAATTTGGAGTCGATTTGCGAGTTCGATTCACGGCGATGGCGAACCCGCTGTGACCGTGAAGACCGTCTTGCAAACCATGCGACTGATCGACGCCGCCCGGCAAAGCAGTGAAAAGGGAATTGCCGTTGCAATCGACTAACCCGGATATTTCATCTGATTTTTGAGTGGCGTTATAGCGCGACGGCCCTGCCTCTTGTAGATTCTGGGAGTTACCACACTCTTGAACCACTGCAAGGAGGCAAGGCCGTGCGGACAGACTGTAACAAGCCGATCGTTCACT
>DASZXJ010000173.1:0-2904 GCA_035545895.1 Tepidisphaeraceae bacterium
CTCTGATCGACAAACACATGGTCATCATCCGCTGAACCGTGGATTGAAAGGCTGGAATAGTCCGCATCGTTAAATGTCGATAAATCGCCATCAATGGAGACCCTGGTCGTGCCGTTTTCCGAGCTAACGCTGATGTCATTATCCCCAGATGTTCCATCGATTTTAAGAACGCCATTAACAATAGCGGCCGACAACAACCTGCGAGTTTCAAGCGATTCGACGATCAACCATGAACGTAATGGTTTGATTCCCGATTTCATCGTGTCCCTCTAGCATAGAAAAAAGTGAATAGTTGTTGCCGCGAACAACAGCGACAGCTTCTTAAAATGCTATTTTGCAAGCCTTTTGAAATCGATCAGCGAATGACTGAAAGAGCGCGCGAAAGCTTCCCCACCGCGATTAAATGAAATCCCCCAGCCGATTTAGCCGTCAATGTAGGCAACATGACCCGTTGATACGGGCGAACGGAATTGCTGGTCCAATGACCAGGCAGTTTCACTTGATCCGGCGCGGTGTCTGTGTTTATTATATGGTGTACATGCAAAGGCTTACGGCATTTTGCCGTCGGCGGATGAGAGGGCTTCTGATTTGTAATGTTGGGTCTCGCGGCTTGATGCTTTGTATTCAGCCGTGGGGATGCATATGAATGTGGTAAACCTTGGAGTTTTGGCCGGACTGAATGACAGCACCCTTGCCGTTTGGGTGATGTTGTTGCTGTTCGGTGCTGCAATATTGATGTTGCTGGCGCTTGCACGGACGGGCGGGCGATTTTTCGCTCAACCCCGGCCGCAGCCGGTGCTGGTGACTCTTACCCGCGCGCGAATCGCGGCGATCGCTCGCCGCGAGCAACTATTGCGCGCGTGCGGGACATCCCGGGCACCACCCTGTATCACCTCACGGATTCAAGGCGTTTCCCGCGACGCGGATCGTTTCCATCGCTAAGGCCGACATTCTCAGAAGAACCTCCCGTCCCATGCTCAAACGCATGTTGATTGAGGAAGTTCTATGGATTCAGGCAATATCATTGGCCTTCTAATTGGGTTGATTTGCGGCGTTCTGGCGGTTCTGGCTTATTTCCAGTTTGCGGGCAAGAGCGCTCTGGCAAGGGCGCGAACTGAAGGCGAACAAATCCAGCAAAACGCCCGCCGCGAAGCCGAAAACAAAGCCAAGGAAATCGAACTGGCTGCACGTCAGGAACAACTCAAGCTCCAGGAAAAATTCGAGCGCGAAAGCGAAGTCACCCGAAAAAAACTCGAAGAACAGGAGCTTCGGCTCGACAAACGCGAAGATACCCTCGATCGAAAACTCGACACCCTTTCGGTCAAGGAGCGCAACCTCGACGACCAGGAAGCACGCCTCAACAAGCGCAACAAGGACCTGACCGGCCGCGAAAATGAACTGACGCAGATCCTTCAGGAACAGCGCGAACGATTGCTGGGCATCACGAACCTGTCGCCCGAGCAGGCCAAGGAAATGCTCCTTCGTCGCGTTGAGGATGAATGCCGGTCCGAAGCCGGCGCCGTCATTCAGCGCATCACCGAACAAACCCAGGAAGAAGCCAAGGAGAAATCGCGCCAGATCATTCTTCAGGCGATTCAGCGCTATGCCGCCGAACAAACCGCCGACCATACCGTGAGTTCGGTCGTGATCCCGACCGACGACATGAAAGGCCGAGTCATTGGCCGTGAAGGTCGAAACATTCGTTCGTTTGAAAAAGCAACGGGCGTCGATGTGATCATCGACGATACACCGGGACTGGTGGTGGTTTCGTGTTTTGATCCCGTGCGGCGCGAGGTGGCGAAGCTGAGTCTGGAAAAACTGGTGCAGGATGGACGCATTCATCCCGCCCGCATTGAAGAGGTAGTCACCGCAACAACCAAGGAAATGGAGGAGCAGCTTCTTCGCATCGGAAAGGACGCGGTTCAGGAAGCCAACCTCAATAACGTCGCCAAGCCGATTGTTCCCATGCTTGGCCGGCTCGGGTTCCGCACGAGCTATGGGCAGAATGTGCTGAAGCATTCGCTTGAGGTTGCGTATATCTCGCAGGTCATTGCCGATGAGCTTGGTCTGGACGGCACGATTGCTCGTCGCGCGGGATTGCTGCACGATATCGGCAAGGCGATGGACCATGAAATTGAAGGCGGCCATCCGCAGATCGGCATGGAATTTTTGCGGCGATTCAATGAATCCGAAGCCGTGCTCAACGCCGCGCTGGCGCATCATGGCGATGTGCCGCCGACCACGCCTTACACGATCATCGTGATGGCGGCTGATGCAATCAGCGCATCGCGACCCGGCGCGCGACGCGAATCGTTGGAACGCTACGTCAAGCGGCTACAGGATCTGGAAGACCTGGCCATGAGTTTCGAAGGAGTTCGCCAGGCCTACGCCATCCAAGCCGGCCGGGAGGTGCGGGTCATCGTCGATGCTCGAATGATCGACGACAAAGCCAGTTCCAAAGTTGCCCGGGATATTTCCAAGAAAATCGAAGAAGAAATGCAGTACCCCGGCGAAATCAAGGTGACTGTCCTCCGCGAGGTTAGAAGCGTGGAATACGCCCGATAATGCGGAAATATCGCTTTTCTATGACAAGTTATCGTGGTTTTTACTTGTCATAGTATGTAAAGTATCCATTGGGTATATGCCAAGGGATTCCAATCCAAACGTTCGCTCCGCGTTCCTGGAGAAAATCTTTTGGGGCTTGCCTTCGCCGGTGGCGTCCACTGCACAACAATTCAATATTTCGCGCCAGGCCGTTCAGCAGCTAGAGCGGTTTTCAGGTCAGTGTACACAGTAGCCGCATTTCTCGAACCATCCCTTTGCATCGGCAGCCGTGACGCTGGCGAAGCCGTGGGCTGCGGCCAGTCCCAGTGCTGCGCCGGTTCGCGGTTCGGCTTTGACCAA
>DASZXJ010000174.1:0-4376 GCA_035545895.1 Tepidisphaeraceae bacterium
TTGGTCAAAGCCGAACCGCGAACCGGCGCAGCACTGGGACTGGCCGCAGCCCACGGCTTCGCCAGCGTCACGGCTGCCGATGCAAAGGGATGGTTCGAGAAATGCGGCTACTGTGTACACTGACCTGAAAACCGCTCTAGCATTGTCTTTGGACCGAAGCCAAGAAAACACGAAATACACGAAGGGAAACACCGAAGAAATATCATGAAATGACTTCGTGTTCTGATTCGTGTCCCTTCGTGCCTCTTAAGAACGACATGGTTTCACATGACCGACCACGAAACATGGATGCGGCTGGCGATCGCCCAGGCTCATGCAGCACGCGCAATCGAGGAGGTGCCGATCGGCTGCATCGTCGTGCACAATTCCACCGGCCGGATCATCGGCTGCGGCCATAATCGTCGCCAGACTGATCGCGACCCCACCGGCCATGCGGAGATTTTCGCGATCAAACAAGCCGCACAGGAACTCAAGGATTGGCGGCTCAACGATTGCACGCTCATTGTCACGCTTGAGCCCTGTCCCATGTGTGCAGGCGCGATTGTCAATGCGCGAATATCGCGGCTGATTTATGGCTGCGATGATCCAAAAGCCGGGGCGGTTAAGTCGTTATACAGACTTTGTGAAGATACGCGGCTGAATCATCGGCTGGACATCGTTTCCGGTGTTCTGGCTGAAGATTGTGCCGCCCTGCTGAAAGATTTTTTTGCAGTCCAGCGGGCCATGGGGAAAAAATAGATCGAAGCTATAATCAGCCCCGTGCCGGCAAAGGGTCAAAAATCCAATTCGCGCATCGTCTATTCCATGCGATCGCTGGGCAAGCGCGATCTGCCCGCCTCCTTTTGCGTGGGCGGAGTCAATTACCGGCACGAACTTACCGTCAAACACGACTTCTGGGCGGCCACGGGTTTCTATCTGAATGACGCGGGTGAGCGCGCGGTTTTGAAGATGAGCCGCACCGAGGAATTTGCGGGCATTCCCTTGCTCTGGATCGGGCGATGGCTCTGCCGGCGCGAAATGCGTTTCTATTCACGGCTGAGCGACCTGCCCAACGTGCCGCCACTGCTGGGCACCATCGGCGAAACCGGCTTTGTCCATGCCTTCGTCCAAGGCAAGCCGCTGTCAAAGGATCGGCCCGTGCCGGATGGTTTTTTCCAGCAACTGGTGAGCCTCTTGCATGAGTTGCATCGACGCAATATCGCCTACGTCGATACCAACAAGCCGGAAAACATTCTCCTGGGTGACGATGGCCGGCCGCATCTGATCGATTTTCAAATTAGTTACGACATGCACGAGTTGGGCAATTGGTGGCTGAATCGTCGGCTGCTCAAGCAATTGCAGCGCGAGGATGAGTATCACATCCTCAAACACAAAAAGAAACTCCGGCCCGACGAAATGACCGACGCCGAGCGTGCCGCCGCCGAACGCAAGAGCTGGCTGATCCGGCTGCATCGGTTCATTACCAAGCCTTACTTCCTCATTCGCCGACGAACATTCAAACGCCTGCGTGAGGCGGGACGATTGCTGCCTGAGGGAAGCAAGTAATTCTTACCGGCGTCGCCGCGATTGCGAAGATCCACTCAGCACACCCAGATCAATCAACGCCGCTGCCAGCACGATGAAAAAGACTCCGCCAGTGACGTTGCCGTTGATATTGATTGCATACGCATACGCCAGCGTGGTCAGCGGCAAGAAGACAAACCCCAACACCGGCCAGAGCGCGGTTTGGTACGCCCGCTGAAGAAAATCAGAGAAGAGCCAGACGCAAAACAACACGAGACGAGGGAAAATCAGAGCGATGAGGACGATCAGACAAGGCATAACCAATCTTAGTACGAATCGGAGTTAAGAATCATTATCAACAAGTGGCCCATCCTTTTATAATTATTTGTCCCTGCTCCGACGAGGGAATAACGAGTAGTAACTCCGTTTGACGATTCCAGCATTGCAAGCGCCGAAGCCAACTGGTCCAGACTGACGAGGTCAAAATACTCTCTTTGGCCGAAGCAAGAATGATAATTTGCAGTAACTGAATCTCGCGTCCGGCGATGCGATTGAGCTTGGCCAAATCCCCGTCTAACTTAGCTAACCATTTGTTTGTTGTCTGGTCATGCACTAAGCCTACTTCAACAAGAACTTGTGTGCCCTGCTCGGTTTTTACCAGAAGGTCGCCTAAGTCCTTACAATTGTTTAATCCAAGATCTCGATATCGTGGCCTGGGAGAAACAACCCAATTCGGTATCTCACAACATGCAAAAAAAGCTTCCCAATTGCACCATTCTTCGAATGAATATCCAGACTTAGCGAAGAACGAAATCTGCTTCGCAGACTGACCAAGTCGCTTGGAAATTACATCAAATACTTCATTAGCATTGCCTGGCATGTTGATACCGGCAGACATATCAGACCTTTGATAACATTTCACTCATCCGTCACACACCCCACCGACGCTGGCTTCACTAGGCGAATGTACTTGGCGAGCGTGCCCCGTTTGGCCTTGTAGGCCGGCATCTTCCAAGCCTTGCGGCGCTTGGCGAGCTCGGCCGAACTAACATCGACTTTGATGATGTGTTTTTCATCGTCGATTGTGATTCGATCGCCGGTCTTGATCAGCGCGATCGGTCCGCCGTCCTGCGCTTCGGGGCAGACATGGCCAATGATGAAGCCGTGACTGCCGCCACTGAATCGGCCGTCGGTAATCAATGCAACGCTGTCGATAAACCCCGCGCCAGCCAGTGCGCTGGTGGGCGTAAGCATCTCGGGCATGCCGGGCCCGCCCTTGGGGCCTTCGTAACGGATGACAATCACGTCGCCCTTCTGAATCTTGCCATCTTCCAATCCCTTGAGCATGTCCTCTTCGCAATCGAAAACCCGGGCCGGGCCTTCAAAATGCAAGCCCTGCTTGCCGGTGATCTTACCGACCGCGCCATCGGGCGCGAGGTTGCCGTGCAAGATCGAGATATGACCCGTCTTTTTCAACGGCTTTTCAATCGTCGCGATGATCTTCTGACCTTTTTTCAAACCCGACGCCTTGGAGACATTCTCGGCCAGCGTCTTGCCCGTCACGGTCAGACACGAACCATCCAGCAAACCCTCAGCCAGCAAATATTTCATCACCGCCGGCACCCCGCCGACCTTGTGCAGGTCCTCCATCACGTATTTTCCTGATGGCTTGAGGTCCGCCAGTAGCGGCACCTCGTTAGCGGTCTTCTTAAAGTCCTCCAGCGTCAGCGGCAAATCCGCAGCCCGTGAGATAGCCAGCAGATGCAGCACCAGATTCGTCGATCCACCCAACGCCATGCCGACCACCATCGCGTTATGAAACGCCTTGCGGGACATGATGTCGCGCGGACGGATATTTTCTTGAAGCAGCAGTCGAATCGCCTTGCCGGCGCGGACGCATTCGTCTGTTTTGGCCGGGTCTTCCGCGGGGGTTGACGATGAATAAGGCAGGCTCATCCCCATCGCCTCGATCGCGCTGGCCATGGTGTTGGCGGTGTACATTCCCCCGCAGGCGCCGGCACCGGGACACGCCACATGGACGATTTCGCTTCGCTGGTTTTCACTGATTCGACCGGTCAGCCATTCGCCGTAGCATTGAAACGCGCTGACGATATCGCGCGTCTGCGTGTCGCCATTGAATTTCGTAAACCCCGGCTTGATCGTGCCGCCATACACCATGATCGAAGGCCGGTTCAGCCGCGCCATCGCCATCAGACAACCCGGCATGTTCTTATCACAGCCGGGCAGTGCGATCAGCCCATCGTACCATTGGGCTGTCATCACTGTTTCAATCGAGTCGGCAATAAGATCGCGCGACTGGAGCGACATGCTCATACCATCCGTGCCCATCGAAATTCCATCGGAAACACCGATCGTATTAAACCGCATCCCCACCATTCCCCCGGCCGAAACTCCCTGTTTCACCTGGGCCGCCAGGTCGTTCAGGTGCATATTGCACGGATTTCCCTCAAACCAGTTGGCGCAGATGCCGATCTGGGCTTTTTTCATGTCGGCGTCGGTCATGCCGGTGGCAAACAGCATGGCTTGGCTGGCGCCCTGGCTTTTGGGTTGGGTGATGCGGGAACTGTATTGATTCAATGAATGCTTCGAGGTTGTGGTTTTGGACATAGGACAAGGGATTGTACAGCCAAAAGCCCCCCACTCACAGCATCCCCAAAAACCGGCAACGGGTCAGTTTTAAGTATTCAGCCCTGCCGCAAGCGGCGGGGCTGAATCACTACTGTCCGGTTAATCGCCGGCGTTAGGCGGTGTTTTTCTCGATGTCACCGAGTCCAACCGCTCCAATGTTAGGGTACACGATTTCATTTTCGTTTGCCGGTTTGCCGCGTGTCGTGGCGATCGTGTCACGACGA
>DASZXJ010000175.1:0-9083 GCA_035545895.1 Tepidisphaeraceae bacterium
AAGCGGCGGGGCTAAAATGGCGTTCGCGCTGTGCTGCGCGGGTTTTTGCGGTGTTGCTACAATCTCCTCCATGCGAGTTGCGTTAGCACAGATTAATCCGACGGTTGGCGACATCATTGGCAACAGCCGCAAGATCGTGGAGTTTGCCAATCATGCCAAAGCAGAAGGGGCCAAGCTGGTTGTCTTTCCGGAATTGGCGGTGGTGGGGTATCCACCCAAGGACTTGCTGCTTAAGCCGGGGTTTGTCGATGACAACGTGCGGGCGGTGCAGGAGATCGCCCGGCAGGTGAGCGGGATTGACGTGATCGTCGGCTATGCGGCCCGGAATGCTCAACCCGTCGGGCGGGCGCTGCACAACGCGGCGGCCGTGCTGCGCGATGGAGCAGTCTCCAGCGTGCATTACAAAACACTCCTGCCGACCTACGACGTATTTGACGAAAGCCGCTATTTCGAGCCGGGGCCAAAGGATCAGCCGAATCAACTGGTGCGCATTGGCGATCTGCCGATCGGGCTTTCGATTTGCGAGGATTTGTGGAACGACGAGCGATTGATCGATCGGCGTCTTTATCACCAGAACCCGATCGCCGACCTGACGGCTGCGGGCGCGGAATTGATGATCAATTCGAGTGCTTCGCCGTTTGTGGTGGGCAAGCATGATTTTCGGCTGGAACTGTTTGGCGCGCAGGCCAAGCGATTTGGCCGGCCATTGGTTTATGTGAACCAGGTGGGGGGAAACGATGAACTGGTTTTTGATGGAAATAGTTGCGTGCTGGATAGCCAGGGGCGGGTGATCGCGCAGGCCAGGGATTTTGAGGAAGACTTGCTGGTGGTGGATGTTCCGCGTGGCGCAGAAAGTTTGCACGGGTGGGACGCCCGTGTCACGGGGTATGCCAAGGGAGTTGAATCGATATATACGGCGCTGGTTCTCGGCTTGCGCGATTATGTGCGTAAGTGCGGATTTTCAAGCGTAGTTTTGGGTTTATCCGGCGGCATCGACAGCGCCTTGACGGCGGCCATCGCGGTGGCCGCGCTGGGTAAGGACAAGGTGCTCGGCGTGGCGATGCCCAGCCGATTCAGTTCGGATCATTCCGTCAACGATGCAAAAAAATTGGCCGCCAATCTGGGCATTCGCCTGCATATCGTGCCCATCAAGGATGTGCATGATTCGTACGAGAAAACGCTCAAGCCCATTTTCGCGGGAAGACCTGCTGACGTGACTGAGGAAAATCTCCAGGCGCGCGTGCGCGGCGCGCTGCTGATGGCCATCAGCAACAAATTCAATCACCTTCTGCTGACCACTGGTAATAAAAGTGAACTCGCGACGGGCTATTGCACACTGTACGGTGATATGTGCGGAGGATTGGCGGTCATCAGCGATGTGCCCAAGACCACGGTCTGGGAAATGTCCCGCTGGATCAATCACCATGAAGGGCGCGAAGTTATTCCGCAAAGCAGTATTGATAAAGTGCCTTCAGCGGAGTTGCGGCCCAACCAGACAGACCAGGATAGTTTGCCGCCTTACGAGGTGCTGGACGAGATTTTGCACCGGTATATCGAGGAAGAAAAGTCGGCTGGCGAGATCATCGCGGATGGTTACGACGCCGCGATCGTGACGCGAGTCATCAAGCTGATCGACCGCAGCGAATATAAACGCAGGCAGGCGGCGCCGGGGTTGAAGGTGACCAGCCGTGCGTTTGGGTTTGGACGAAGAATGCCGATCGCACAGAACTATTCTCCGAAGATTTCGCCTTGAACCGGACCCACGACAGAGCCGTGGACGTTGCTGGGAAGATCGATCATTTTTTGAAGATCATCAGATAGAAGAGCACGCCCACCGCATTCATCATCGTAAGGATCGCAACTTTGCCCAAGGCATCGCGCACGGCATCGGGGCAACTGGCGAGCGGGGCGTTGATGATTTCCAGAATGCGAACCAGGATTGAAACGCTCGCTTCTTCAGAGGGTGTGGATTGAGTGACGGCTGGCGCGATGACCTCTGCTGGAGCAGTGGCTGCGATTGCCGGCGCGGGTTCGGGCTCGACCGGCGTTTTTGCAACTTCGGCGGCTGGGGCTGGTTTTTCCGGGACGGGTATTTCAGCAACTGTTGATTCGGCGGAGCGGGATTCAGCAGCCACGGATTCAGAAGGCGCTTGCGGCTCGGGGGTTGCTTCTTGCAACGCGGCGCGCTCGGCCGCGGGACCTGAGGGGATTTTAGCAACCGGTGCTGGCGCTACCGCTGTTTTCGCGCCCTGCTTTTCATCCAGCGGCGATTCCTGGAGCTGTTTGAAAAGTTCATCAAACTGCGCAGCCATTGGATCGTCAGCGGCGGGGGGCGCATCGACAGGAGCGGGCGCGTCGGTTTCGGTTTCGGCGGCGGATATTTTCGTGTCGCCGGACTCGGCGAGCATGCGGTCGATTTCCTGGCCGGCGAGCTGCGAAAGCAGGTCGTCAGCGCTGGTCATCGGCGCAGCGGCATTGCCTGGCGAATCGGGAAGTTCAACGGCGGTCTGACCCAAAACGACTCCTTTTTACGGTCCGCGGCGCTCTTTGGTGAGCAATTCTCCGAAGTGCGCCTCCGCGCCCTTATCGGACGAATTTGCAATCAGGATAACTTCCGAGCCGCCAAATCTCAACGATTCTTGCTGGAAAGTGTGGGTTGGCTGATAATCCCCCTTGTGGCCCGTCGAATTTACCTCGCTCAAACACTATCGGCCGGTGGCATCGAGCTTGATTCGAGGCAGGCCCATCATGTCCGTGACGTTCTGAGGCTAAAGACCGGCGATACGGTTGAAGTCTTCGACGATGCGGGCCATTCGGCGTCAGCGACCATCGAAACCTGCGATGCCAATCGTGTATGCGTGCAGGTAAAACAGGTTCAAGAAGTTTCGGAATCGAGGCAAATCATCGTCGCCTCGGCGGTGCCCAAGGGGAATCGCGCGGATTGGATGATCGAAAAACTGAGCGAATTGGGCGTGAGCCGATTCATCCCATTGGAAACATCCCGAAGCGTGGTCCTGCCGGCGGGGAAGGGCAAATACGACCGCTGGCGGAGAATTGCGACCGAGTCCGCCAAGCAGTCGCGCCGAAGCGGAGTCATGCAGATCGATGAGTTGATCTCACTCGACAAGCTGCTTGCATCGAGTGAAGTCAAAGGCGTCTACCTTTCCACAGAACCCGATGCCCGATCGATTTCATCCTTCATCCCTCATCCTTCATCCTTTCTTCTGATTGGCCCCGAAGGCGGCTGGACGGATGGCGAGACATCACTGATGAAATCGTCCGGCTTGACGGCGGCGAAATTGACAGGGACCATCCTCCGCGTCGAAACCGCAGCGGTATTAGCTGCGGGGATTGTGCTAAGCGCTCCAAACAAATGAAAAACGCCCACGGTGCCGCCGTGGGGTTTTTAAGGGAAAGTTTCATGAGTCAATTTCAGTGGCCGCCGCAGTTGCCGTATCAGCAACCGGGATATTCGTACGACCCTTATGCCGCTTATCTTGGACCAGCGCGCCGCGCAGGATTGCTTATGGTCGTCATGGGCGTGCTGATGTGTGCAGCCGCGTTTTGCTGCGGGCTCATGTCGGTCCTTCCACGCGAGCAGATCGAACAGCAGCTTCGCAACATGCAGCAGTCAGGTCAGTCGATCTCAGCGGAAACGCTGCGGCTGGGCGCGTTCATCGTTGCGGCGTTTCTGGTGGGCACGGGAATCCCCATGCTGGTCCTGGGTTTTTTCGTCCGCAAAGGCGGGCGCGGCTCGACAATTACTTCCATTATTTTAGTTTCACTGCTCATATTGGTTTCCCTGCTCATGATCATCGCAGGCCGGGCACTCGTCTGGATTTTGCCCCTTGGTTTATTCGTATTGCTGATGATTTGGCTGGTACAGTCGCTGCGTGCGAGCGGGCAATTGCAGATGATGCAGATGCAATATCAGCAGCAGTATTGGCAGCACGTGCAGCAGCAACAAATGTACGCCCAGCAGCAGATGCAACCCGGTCAACCGCCGCCGGTGCCGCCGCCGGGCGCATGATGGAAAGAGGGGTTCGATGAGCCTGCCGTCCAGCAGCGCCACCGCGGGCACGAACCAAGATGGAAAAGGCGTGACGATGACGGTCGGCTTACAGTGAAATTTTCCGCGTGAAATAGTCTTGTTTCATCGCTTTCTTCGCCAGTGCCAGCGTCTCTTCAGCCACCTCGTTGGCGCGCGCGGTGCCCTTGCGAAGCACATCCAGCACGTCGTCGGGCCGGCTCTCAAATGCCTTGCGCCGCGTGCGGATCGGCTCGATCAGCGCATTTAATACCTCGACCAGCTTCTTTTTGATGACGACATCTCCCACTTTTCCGTTTCGATAGGCGTCCTGCTGCTCTTTGACCCAGTTTTGGTCGGGGTTGAAGATTTCCTGGAAAGCCCAGAGCGGATTTTTGGATGGATCGGTTTCTCCGGGGTCGGTGGCGCGAAGACGCTTGGGGTCGGTATACATCGACATGACTTTTTTCTGCACCGTGTCGGCGTCGTCGGAAAGGAAGATGGCGTTGTTCAACGACTTGCTCATCTTGAGCAGATTGCCGTCCGGGGATGGCGCACCAATGCCGACCAACCGTCGGACCCGGCCGAGCTTGGCGTCGATCACCGGAAAAAGTCCGCCGGCTTTGAGATAGTCGCGATCCTCGGTGTGCGGATTGACGCCGCAATAAAGCTGATTGAATCGCCGCGCCACTTCACGCGTCATCTCCAGGTGCGGTAACTGATCTTCCCCAACCGGGACGAGTTGCGGCCGAAACGCCAGAATGTCAGCGCATTGTCCAACCGCATACATGGGAAACCCAAACGGGTAGACATCCCCCAGGTTCTTGTCCTTGATCTCCTGCGTGAGCGTGGGATTGCGCATTACGCGATTGAACGGGATGAGCATGGCAAAGAAAAACGTCAGTTCATCAATGGCGGGCACTTCGCTCTGGATGAACATCGTGCTCTTGTTCGGATCGATCCCGACCGCAAGCCAGTCGGTAGCGATGTCGATCACACTCTGGCGAATATCCGCAGGTTTGTCGGATCGCGTCGTGAACGCGTGTTTGTTGGCGATGAGGAAGAAGCATTCATACTGATCCTGAAGCGCCAGGCGAGTCTCAATGCTGCCGACATAGTGTCCTAAATGCAGGCGACCGGTGGGCGTGTCGCCGGTGAGAATACGCGGTTGTGCTGCTGAATTCATGGCCGGCATGTTATAGCAGGGGACGGCTTTGAAGGCACGAGAAGGGAATGCAACCCATCGGAAAGAGCAGAGCCATGAATCATGAAGGGGTGGCACGAAGAAGATGAAAGCATTGATCGCACGTTATGATTCACGATGCAATCTTCGACACCGATTTGTCGGCTTCCTGGCTCTTCGCTTTCGACGGTATAATTCCGTTCAATGCCCGATACTCCCGAATTTCATCGCGCTCAATGCATCGAGCTGCGTCAGCAAGGCAAGCTCAATGAAGCCATGAAGCACATCAAGCGGGCGTTGGAACTGCGTCCCGATTATCCAGCCGGTTATTACAACATGGCCGCGATTTTCATGAGCATGGGCCGTGCCGATCAGGCGGCAGTAGCGTGGCGCAAGGCGATCGAGCTCAAACCGGAATATTACCAGGCCTGGTCGTCCCTCAGTGCGGCATTGCGACGCCTGGGCCGGCACCAGGAAGCCGTCGATGCCGCCGCCAAAGCCGTCGGTTTCAAACCAGATGACCCCGATGCGCTGCTGAACATGGCCAGTTCCCTGTGCGGTGTCCGGCGGTTCGATGAGGCTGCCGTGCAGTTCGAGCAATTGCTCAGGCTGCATCCCAATCACGTCGCGGGTCATAATAATTACGGCAATTTGCTGGCGGACATGGATCGTCCGACGCGAGCGGCCGAGCAATACAAGGCGGCGATCGCGCTCGACCCGAACATGGTCGAAATCGTCAACAACCTGGGAAATGTCTATAAATCCGCCGGCCAGATCCGCGAAGCAATTGATTGTTTCCGGGAGGTGCTCGCCAAAAGACCACGTTCGCCGCATTTGCACGGCAATCTGCTGCTGACGCTGAATTGCACCATCCAGGCGGATACGGGTCTGCTGGCCGAGCATCGGGATTGGGCAACCAAACATGCCGATCCACTTTTGCCCGCGAAAATCGAATTTCCCAATTCCCGTGATCCTGATCGCAAGTTGCGCATCGGATATGTCTCCGCCGATTTCAGAAGGCATTCGGTCGCTTATTTCATCGAGCCGGTCATCCGGGCGCATCATCGCCAAAACGTCGAAGTCTTTCTCTATGGGAATATTCTACAGCCTGACGATATCACCCGTCGTATTGCCGGGATGGCGAAGCAATGGCGATCGATTGCCGGCGTCGACGATGCTCGAGTGGCGCAAACGATTCGGCAGGATCAGGTTGACATTCTCGTCGATCTGTCCGGCCACACCGCAAACAACCGGCTGCTGCTCTTTGCCCGCAAGCCCGCGCCCATTCAGATCACATATTTGGGCTATCCCAATACAACCGGCATGAAGGCGATGGACTACCGCCTGACCGATGGCCAAGCCGATCCGCCAGGCCTGACGGAATCACACCACACTGAAAAGCTTTTGCGTTTGCCGCAATGTTTTTTATGTTTTCGTCCCGCCGACAACGCTCCGCCGCCGCGGCAACTCGGTCGCGATGATCCATCCACGATCATCTTTGGCTCGTTCAACAATTTCGCCAAGGTTTCTCCGCAAACATTGAGCCTGTGGGCAAATGTGCTGGCTGCGGTGCCCAATTCGCGGCTTCTGCTCAAGGCCGAGTGTCTTGGTGAATCAACCGTGCAGCAAGCTTTGCGGTCCGACTTCGCCGCCTATGGCGTCGATCCTGCCCGGATCGATACACTTGGCCGTGAACCGTCGTTTCTGAAGCATCTGGAGACTTATCATCGAATTGATATCGGGCTTGACACGTTTCCGTATCACGGCACGACCACCACCTGCGAAGCCCTCTGGATGGGTGTGCCGGTCGTTACGCTCGCGGGGCACGCGCACGTCTCCCGCGTGGGAGTGAGCCTGTTGAACGCGATTGGCTTGCCGGAATTGATCGCGAGGCATCCGGATGAGTTCACCACGATCGCAGCGGAGCTTGCGCGCGACCACGCGCGAAGACGACGAATATCATCCGTTCAACTTCGCGAACAAATACGCTCATCGGTTTTGATGGATTCGAAATCGTTCGTCGCAGGACTGGAAGAAATCTACCGGAAAGTTTGGCGCGATTGGTGCAACCAAAGCGCGGCCCTTTAGGGCCGGGCTTGGAGGCTCAGCTCGCTCGCGCTTGTTTGATCGCATCGACAAACGTTTTCGCCGCCCACGCGATGGCGCTCCAGTCATTCTTCGCCAGAGCATCCTTTGAAACCAGTGACGATCCCGCGCCGACGCATACCGCGCCGGCCTTGATCCAGGCACCGGCGTTTTTTTGATCCACTCCGCCGGTTGGGGTCAACTTCAATTGAGGCAGGGGCGCGAGAATATCCTTGAAGAATGTCGGCCCAAGCGAGGTGGATGGAAATACCTTCACCACATCCGCGCCGAGCTTGTACGCGCGATAAATTTCCGTTGGCGTAAATGCGCCGGGGATGCACACTTTGCCGGCTTCCAGCGTTGTTGCGATCATATCGGGATCGGTGATGGGGGAAACGACAAACTGCGCCCCGGCTGCGATGGCCTGCCTGGCGGTGGCTGCGTCCAGCACCGTACCGACACCGACGATCGCCCGATCTCCGAATTTGGCGGCAAGCTGGGCAATCCCTTCGATCGCGTTGGGCGTGCTCATCGTGACTTCGATGCTGGGCACGCCACCTTCGAGCAGGGCCGTCGTGATCCCCACCAGTTGATCCTTGGACTTGGCGCGGATGACTGCAACGACGCCGGCCTCGCACATTTTCGCTAAAACCTGTTGTTTGATTTGTGACATGGCGGGATTTTAAGGGTCTGCGCCCCGCGATCCAAGGGGCGACGAGTTGATGTTCAACAACAACGTCACTTTCTCCCGTCGGTAATCAATCATTAACAGGAAAATTCTCGTGAGGACCATCCATGAAAGCATGTACATTGGGCTGGGGCGTTTTGGTATTGGCGGCGGGTTTGTCGGTGGGGCGAATCTGTGCTGCCGCCGATGCCGATGCAACCAAAGTCGATTTTTCATCATTTCAAGATCCTTCTCCCGAATTTCGTGGAACCCGCTGGCTCACCTTTCGCATGGAAAACATGGGTGAAGAGACAGTGCGCCGTATGATCGACCAGGCGGCAGGCAACGGCGGAGCATATGGCGGATGGATGGCGACCCCCGATCGCGGCGGCGGCGGTTTCGCCGGTGGATTTGGCGGCGCTCGCGGCCGGCGTGGTGGACCAGAATCCGGCCCCGCACAAAGCGGGCCTACACGGCATGTCTAGCTCTCTGCGCTCTCGAAAGGTCACCGGCCGAGTACGGCCTTGCCATGCTCGGCTCCTCAGGGGAACTCGGCGGTGGTGTTGCGAAGGCGATAGCGCCGGATTCCCCCTCCGGGCCTGCGCGTGGCATGCCCTTCGTCCGCTCCGGTCGCGTTCCCGTCGCCAGCGGGAGGATCTTATGTTTTTCCAACCCGGCCAGACCTTCTGACGAAGGCCGGGTTGGAAAAAAATTGCGTGGGCTTTGGGCCAACGCCATCCCGGTCAGCGAGAGGGCTTTCCCTCCGCGAGGTTTTCACCCTTTTCGGGAGGTGTCTCATGGCACACGAGCCTTAGGGCGCAGCCCGTTCGGGACCGGACGCATGTCCGATCAACCATACAGGTTGATGAATGGTATTAAGCGATCAGAATGGCTTGAACCAGACCGGCTGAGGATGCTTGGCGGGTTTTCGGGGATGGGTGGCGCGCTCGACATCCGTTAGATGCCACTCATACATGGGCAGATGGGGATGAAAATGAAAGCCCGTTGCTGTAACGATAGCCCAAGTTTATTGACGAGCGTCTCGTCAGGGAGCAACGGACCATGAGTAATGTACCTGTTTATGTCGGCCTGGACTATCACCAGGATTCCATTCAAGTTTG
>DASZXJ010000176.1:0-10043 GCA_035545895.1 Tepidisphaeraceae bacterium
TGTCCGCCTTTCACGTTGAGATTGAAGTCTTGAATGACCGGAACACCCGTTCGATATTCAAAGCCGACGTTTTCGAACGTGAATTCCTTGAGTTGCTGCGGTGCATCGACCGCACCGACGACATCGGGCTTATCGGGCGCCATTTCCAACACGGCAAAGATTCGTTCCATCGCCGCCATCGATCGCTGGGTCTGCGAGAACGATGATACGATCTGCCAGACCGGCTGAATGGTGAGCATGGCGTAAAGCTGGATCGCCATGATGTCGCCAACCTCGGCCTTGCCCTGTAGAAAAAGATATCCGCCCAGCCAGACGATCAGCACGATCGTGCCGGGCAAAAGCAGTCCCCAGCCGATATCGAGCATCATTTCCAGGATCGATGCCCACAGCGATTTTCGAATGACCGTGTGATGTCCCAAAGCGTAGTCGTGACGTTCGTGGGCCTCGCGTCGGAATGCGCGAACCACGCGAATTCCGCCGAACGTTTCGGTGGCGCGTCCGTCGATGGAAGTTCGATCTTCGCGAATCGATCGGTAGATTGGTCGCACACGACGGAACCAGAGAAAGCTGACGATCGCCAGCGGAGTCAGCATCGCGGCAGCGGGTATCGCCAGCCGCCAGGTCATCCACAGCAGAAACCCCGCCATGATGATTAGACGAATGGCCGCCACGCCCGGCGAAATAATTGCCTGTTGTACGAGGCCACTGACGTTATCGACATCGCCGGACAGTCGCGACGCGATGCCGCCCGATTTCATATCGCCGAGTTCCGAAAGAGGCAGTGAAAGCAACTTGTCAAAGAGCGAGCCGCGCAGCCGAAAGAGTACCTTGGCGTTGAGCACGGCAATTCGATAATCGCGAAGACTGTCGATGATTTGTTTGAAGACAAGAATCACGACCATCGCCAGCCCGAAGAAGTTCAGGTTGCGGACTTTCTCTGCGGGCGTAAGGTCGGCCGTCAGCAGGTTGCCTATGCCTCGAATCGCCAGCGGCCAGACCGCTTCGAGCAGCGCCACCACGAGCGACAAAGAAAAGAGCACCGCCAGCGACCAGCGGTAAGGCTTGAGCCACCGGACGTAATCCCGCCGATAGCGCCGCCGATCCTCCGGTTTGGCGAGAGGCGGCAGGCCCTTGCCGCGTGATTCGGCGGAAGGTGCGCCCTCCGGTGGCGGGGGGTTCTTGCGAAACTCGGTAAAACGCTGCTTTGATGAAACGTGACGGTCCATTGAGTGCCGATTATAGGGTCAAAACCTCCTTACGGTCATCCGCTTAAACGTGGTGAAGAAGGGAAATCAAAACTATTGAAATCTGATCCATGTCGCATGATCGCGTGCATGGCGCACAACATCGCAAAAGTCAATCCATTCGAAAATTCCCGTGGTCGCCTATTCGGTTTTATTGCCGATCTTTGACGGTTTACGCTGTCCTCCTATAATGCCCGCCGATCTCGGGTTAAGTGGCGTTTCGAATGGGAAGGAGCCGGCCAGTGCCTTGTGGGCGGATTGTTGCTATTGCTCTGATCTGTCTGTGCCTGGCTCCGCTTTTTGCATTTGGCCAATATCAGCCTCCCAGTGAGTTCCTTTCGATCACTGCCGACCGTGCGTATACCTGGAGCAACGGCTCGACGAATGTCGCGCAGCTTCAAGGGCCTGTGACGATCCAGACCGATCGCGCGAAGATGACCGCCGACCGGGCCGTGGTCTGGATTACTCCCTTGCCCGGCACGGTTCTGGATCAGCAGCGCGCCGAAATCGCATTGATCGGCAATGCGGCGGTTGAGCAGGGTTCGATATCGCGCAGCGGCGATGTTTTGTTTATCGAAACTCAAATCCGCAGCACCATTCGGCTGACCGCCCAATCGCGAATCGCCCAGAACCTGACCGACAGCGACCTATATCGCGATGCTTCCGCCATTCGACCTGTGGACAATGTTGTTCCCGGTTCCGAACCCGCGCAGCGCGGGTGGTTGCAACAACGGCCCTGGGTGACGGCGTCGCTTCCCGAGCCGACGACGGCGCCGACGTCGCAGCCCAAACCGCCGACCATGCGCGTGTCGATCGAAGCCGGCCGGTCCGGATCGCTGATGACTCCCGAAGGCACGGTGGCGGCTTTGATGTCCAACGGCGTGGTGGTGGTTCAATCCAATGCCAACGGTGATGTCATTCAGCTTCAGGCCAGGCAGGCTATGCTCTTTACGCCGCTCGCGTCGTTGGAAGAACTTGGCGGGCTGGAAGGATTGAAAAAAATTGAGCAAGCGGTAACCGCTGCATATCTGGAAGGCGACGTGCGCATCGTCTTCAGCCCGCGCGAGCGCGGCAAAGGCGAGCAGCGAATGACCGCCGACCGCGTCTATTACGATTTCACGACCGACCGCGCGGTGCTGACCGATGCGGTTGTGCACAGCATCGAACCGCGAATGCAAATTCCGATGATTCTTCGGGCGCGGCTGGTCAAGCAGCTCTCCGAGGGCGAATACAAGGCGGAACACGTCGAGCTTTCCACCAGCAGCTTTGCCACGCCAACCTATAGCATTTATTCGGATCGCGCTTATGTTCGCCAGTCCGACACCGGCGACCCGCGGCTGGGTTCGCGAACGGTCTTCAGCAACACCAATAACGTCGTCAAGATATTCCACGCGCCGGTGTTTTACTGGCCTTGGTTTACGGGTTCGCTGACCGAGCGTGGCGGGCCTTTGCGAAATATTCTCATCGGCAGCTCGCGCGGATTCGGTACGGGCGTGCGGACTACCTGGGGTGTGTTTGAAACGCTGGGCATGATCCCGCCAAAGGATCTGGACGCGGCCTATCACCTGGACTACTTCAACGATCGCGGGCTCGGCTTGGGGTTGGATGTCGATTACAAGGGCGGGTTCGTCACCGAAACATCGAAACAGCCTTGGAATTTTCAGGGTGATTTCACAGCCTACGGGATTCAAGACCATGGCCTGGACCGCTTGGGCGGCCAGCGCCGACTGGTGCAGCCGGATGATGAACTTCGATATCACGCCGTTTGGGAACATCAGCACTTCTTTCCGGAGGATTGGCAATTCCAGGTGCGGGCATCGACCGTTTCCGATCCGACCTTCCTTGAACAATATTTCCGCAAGGATTTCAACGATGGATTGCCGCACGATGAATCAATTTATGTGAAACATCAGACCGGCACGGAGGCGCTGACGTTGTTCGCCAACGCTCAGCCTCATGATTTTGTGACCAACTCCGATAGCTTGCAGGAAGGGTTTGAAGTCGAGCGGTATCCCGAGCTGGGGTATTATCGCACGGGCGACAGCCTGTTTGATGACCAGTTCACCGCATTCAGCGCTAATACAGTTTCTGCGCTTCATTTCAAGCAAAGCGATACCACCCTGGCTGAGCTTGGATTCAGGCCGACACAAACGCCCGGCATTGCATCGGTGGGAACGACCGGCGTGACCGACGACACGATCCTGCGCGGCGATTTCCGCGAGGAACTGGATTACCCATTCAACGTTGGACAGTTCAAGGTCGTGCCTTATGTGATGGGCAGGTATACGCCCTACAGCGATTCGCCGGATGGTTCGCAGGAAGAGCGCATCTTCGCCGGCGCGGGTGTGAAACTGACGACCGCCTTCTGGAAGGTCGATGACTCGGCCAAGAATGAACTGTTCGATATTCATCGATTGCGTCACGTCGTCGAGCCGGAATTGAATCTGTTCACCAGCGCTGAAAGCGTCGATCGAACCGAGGTTTTCAACTACGACGAAAACGTCGATCAGGTGAATGACGTCATCGCGGCCCAGCTTGCCCTGACTCAGCGCTGGCAGACCAAGCGAGGCGGAGCCGGACGTTGGCGCAGCGTCGATTTCTTCACCTTGCGGACCGAAGCCAACTTCTTCCTGAATCAGCCGGACGATGCGGTACTGAACCCCACCGGCTTCCGAGGGCTGTTCTTCCCATCTGCGCCCGAACTGTCGATCCCGCGCAACAGCATCAATGTCGATGCCCTGTGGCGCGCCAGCGATTCGACCGCCATCCTTTCGGATATGCAATGGAACATCGACGACCAAACGCTGGCGACGACCTCCATCGGCATGGCGGTGCAGCGCGATGCGCGATTGAGCTATTTCCTTGGAGCCCGGTATATCGGCGAACTCAACTCCACCATCGCCAGCTATGCGGTGAATTACGAACTGAGCCCGAAATATTCCGTGCGATTCGCCGAAAGCGTCGATCTCAGCGCGCGAAAGAATCAGTCCACAACGTTTACAATCGTGCGCAAGTTCGACCGATTCATCATGACATTCACCCTCTTCTACGACGCGGTGGATGATGAAGGCGGATTCCGATTCGGCATCTACCCCGAAGGCCTGGGTTATGGCCTGACCAGCGATCAATTCCAGCAGGCCTTTGGTGGGCAGCAGTAAAAATCCATCCAGCCGCGCTTCCAAGTAAAGCCGCCGATGGCATCGGCGGGGATTACGGAACGTTTGGCAACACCAAGTCTGATGGATCCAGTTCCATCGATTTTTCCTCTTTCCCTTCGTGAAAACTTCGTTTCTTCGTGGTTCTTAATCTTCTCCTGGATTGTCAACCGGACCCACGGCGGCGATATGGAACAATGGCGCTGGTAGGGGAGATGATTTTACTGAGGAGCGAAACCGGCCGCTTGCGGTTTCGCGGTTTTTGTTGGATACCGCGAAACCGCAAGCGGGGTCCATATCCTGTCCGGATTACGCGAGACCAGCCGCTTGCGGCTGAGCGCGACTGTCAAAAACACGGTCGCGCTGAGCCGCAAGCGGAAAGGTATTTCCGGGAAACACCATGTATGCGGAGTCTGAAAATAGCGACGAGATCGCAATATTTGAGCGTACCAGACCGCTATAATTTGCGGAAAGGGGTTTTATGGTCAGAATTGCTCGCTCTTGCCATGTTTGTTGGCGTCGATATACTAATCGATTCGAGTAAATTGAGCGTGATGGAGAGTGTTGAATGTCAGTGAAGCTAAGGTTTAGTCGGATGGGCCGGTCGCACGCGGCGTTTTATCGCTTAAATGCGATTGAATCGCGAAATCAGCGCGATGGGCGCGTGATTGAAGAGTTGGGTTACTACGATCCAAGTCATAAGGATCAAGCCAAGCAATTTGTTGTAAAGCTTGATCGTTGCAAGCATTGGCTGGACGTTGGCGCGATTCCCTCTGAGACAGTTTCTTCGCTGTTGAAGAAGAACGGTCTGGAGCACAAGCAGTTGCGTTTGCCCAAGCCGGGCAAGCCGAAGGTGGTTGCCCCCGCAGCCGGTGAGAAAAAGGCGGACGAGAAGAAAGAAGAGGCTGCTCCCGCTCAACCCGCATGACCGAACGCCCACGGCTCTGCCGTGGGATTTTCTTGCGCGTTGAGGTTTTGCCCGATGTACACGGATGTCTCCCATGCCTTTGCGGATTGACATCCTGACGTTGTTTCCCGAGATGTTCGGCCCGATGTTGGGAACCAGCATTCCCAAACGGGCGGCCCAGAAGGGGCTGGTCGAGTATCACCTGACGAACATTCGGGATTTTGCAACTGACGCTCATCAGTCGGTCGATGATAAACCGTTTGGCGGCGGGCCGGGCATGGTGATGATGTGCCAGACCCTGTTCGATGCTGTCGAATATGTCGAAAAACAGGATGATCGTCCCGCGACGCGGATTTTGTTAACGCCCCAGGGTCGGTTGTTCGATCAGAAGTTAGCGCAGGAACTGGCCGGACAGTCGCGATTGCTGATGGTGGCCGGCCGATATGAAGGATTCGATGAGCGGATCATCGAAGGCCTTTCGCCGATGGAAATCAGTATCGGCGACTATGTGCTGAGCGGCGGAGAACTAGCGGCCATGGTGGTGCTCGATGCGGTGGTTCGATTGTTGCCCGGAGCACTGGGCGCCGAAGATGGAGCCGCCGACGAGACCTTTACGGATGGCTTGATTGAGTATCCGCAGTACACCCGCCCGCGGGAGTTTCGCGGGATGCCGGTTCCGCCGGTGCTTTTGAACGGAAATCATGCCGCCATCGAAAAATGGCGGTTGGAGCAGCGAAAATTAAGGACCGAGCAGCGCCGGCCTGACTTGTGGCAAAGGTATTTGAACAGGCAGTCTAAAATAAAAGAATAGGAGCCACAGAGTACACTGAAACCACAGAGAAGAATTGGATTAAATCAGTCTTTTCTCTGTGTTCTCTGTGACCTCTGTGGCAAAATAAGAATTTGCAGACGCGGAGTTTTGTCATGACAAATAAAATATTACAACTCGTCGAAAAAGAACATTTGAGCAAATCGGCCCCGCAATTCCGCGTCGGCGATACGATTGATGTCCACACGAAAATCGTCGAAGGCGACAAGGAACGCATCCAGGTTTTCGGCGGCACCGTCATCATGCGCAAGGGCGCTGGAATTAACGAGACTTTCACCGTTCGCCGCATCGTCAACAACGAAGGCGTCGAACGAATCTTCCCGCTTCACAGCCCATTCATCGCCAAAGTCGTCGTTCGCCGCAGCGGCGAAACCCGGCGCGCCAAGCTCTTTTACTTGCGCGATCGCGTGGGCAAGTCGGTCCGCCTGACCGAATCTCGCAAGGCCAAGAAGGAAGAAGCAGCACCCGCCGGCGAAAAGCCCGAAGCACTCGCGGCCGCGGCAAGCTAAATTTCATTCTTTCGGATATTTCGATTCAAGTCGTCGATGGCGGCTGCGCGCACCAGTCCTGCCAGACCCGGCGATAGGCATGTTCAAGATTTTTCGTAAAGGCATTTGCATTGGTGATGATCGATTCGCTCATCTGCGTGCGCAGTGAAGCCCGCAAGGCGGCCAGTTTATTCAGATCCGTCGTCAGTTCCCCGGCGATTCGCAGATAACCATCCGTATCTTTTGCGATCAGTTGCGTCAGTCCCAGATGAGTCAACGTCGCGGTACAGGTGCGCGATGCATACGTCTGACCGGCCAGGGTGATGACGGGCACTCCCATCCACAAAGCATCGCAGGTGGTCGTGTGGCCGTTGAAGGGGAACGGATCCAGCGCGATATCAATCGAGTGATACATCGCGTAATAATCGGCAAGGGGTTTGCGCGGAACGAGAATCAATCGGTTGGCATCGACCTGATGGTGAGCGAATATCTCGCGCACGCGCTGCTCGCCGGCGCCGACCGTCAAAATCAGTTTTGAATGAGGAACGATTTCCAGCAAGCGCGACCAAAGCCGTACGACCGGCGAAGTGAACTTGCCCGTGTGGTTCAGCGATCCAAAATGGATTGTTCTCGATGATGCGGCAGGCAACGGATTCACCGCCGGCGCTTCAGCAGGCGGCTGATAGCAAAAGAAGCAGGGCAGGCGCAATAGTTTTTCCGTATAAAATCGGTCCGATTCGCCCGGCGGATCGGCAACCGCATCGGTCAGCCGATAGTCCATCGCATCCATTCCGGTGGTATTCAAATAACCCAGATATGTGATTTGCACCGGCGCGGGCTTGAAGGCGAGCGCAAGCAATCGCCCGTTGGCGGTGTGACCCGCCAGGTCGATCAAAATGTCTTCGCGATTTGCATTGATCTTCTGGGCAAGCCGGGCATCAGACAGATAACTGATGTCGTGCCAGTTGGCTGGATATTTCCGAAGCCGACGAGTCACTTCATCCTTGCCGCGCTCGTCGGCGTAGCAGGAAATGATAAACCGCGACGCATCGTGCGAACGAAGGATCGGTTCGATAAAACTGGCCACCGGATGCTGCCGGAAGTCGGGCGATACATATGCAACGCGAAGCGGTCGATCCGGACTGCGGTCATTCAAATGGGCCATCCGCGAAACATGCAATTGATCGATATGGGCCGACTGGACCATTCGATGCTCTTTGAGCATCGTCGCGCGATCGATTTGGGTGTTGGTGTGCATCGCCACAAGCAGGTTGGCTCGCGAAAGGTAATGATTCGGCTGGATTTCAAGGACCCGGCGGAAGCAATCTTGCGCTTGGCTCGTGTCGCCGAGGTTTACCAGCGCGGTCCCAAGATTGAACCAGGCCTCCGAATCGTTGGGGTTGATTTGTGTGGCGTCGGCGGCGGTTTCAACAGCGCCGTCAATGTCGCCAAGCGCCTGAAGGATGTAAGACAGTTGATTAAGCACCACTGAGGAAGTGGGGTCCAATTGTCGTGCCCGCCGGCACAGGCTGGCGGCACGTTCAAACTCGCGGCTTCGTTGATATAGAAACGCCAGGGCGCTCAGCGCGCCAATGTGTTCCGGTTGCAACTTGAGCGCAATTTGAAGATGCGCCAACGCTTCCTGCTCCTGGCCTGCATCGGCGAGGGCTTTGCCCAGATTGATATGGGCTTCGACATTTCCAGGAGACTGTTCGATTACTCGCTGGAGGATCGCGATGGCTTGGTCAAGTCGTCCAAGGGCGTGAAGAAGCATGGCGAAATTGATGTGCCATTGGGGCAGACGATCCACGAGTTGCAGGGATCGTCGCATCAGCGGCTCGGCCTCGGCGAGCCTGCCCTTTTGGTAAAGAACGAGTCCCAGCATGTGATTGCAATCGGGCTCGTCAGGATTTCTGGCAAGCAGGTCGCGATAAATGCGCTCGGCCTGATCCAACTGGCCGGCGGAATGAAGTTGAACCGCCCGCTGAATCTCCGGCAAAATGGCCATCACGGAATTTGAGCCGAGCGCACCGGAAATCGTCAAGTGCGCTTTTGTCCGGGCGAGGATGATGTTATCCTGCCGGTCATGTTGGACTGGCTGAAATCGAAGTTGAAAGTTGAAGCCCCGACCGACCCGCTGGGCCCGCGCGGTGAAAACGCGGCCGCCAAGCATCTGCGCAACCAGGGTTACAAAATCTTGCTCCGCAATTTTCGTTGCCAGGCGGGTGAGATCGACATCATCGCGCGCGACGGCCGCACGATCGTGTTCGTCGAGGTCAAAACCCGGACCAACGACGACCCAACCCCCGAAGAACAGGTCAATAATTTCAAACAGCATCAGATTTCAAAAGCCGCGAAGTATTACCTCAGCCGTTACGGCACGCCCCAGCCGCCGGCAAGGTTTGATGTCGTCGCGATTGTCTGGCCAACCGGGCGCGAGCCGCAAATTCGTCACAATCCCGACGCCTTCGAAGCCACCTTCTAAATTCCATGCTCGATTCGCATTGCCACCTGACCGACCCAAGACTGTTCGAACAGCTTGATGGCGTGCTCGACCGTGCACGTCAGGCCGGCGTCAGTCGAATGGTCACCATCGGCACTGACCCAGCCGACAACGCTGCCGCGACTGCCCTGTGCAAGGACCGTCCAGATGTTCGCTGCGCGGTCGGAATTCATCCAAATTACTGTCACGAGATCGATGAAAGCGAACTCGCTCGATTGCGTATCGTGCAAGCCGAACCTTCGGTGGTTGCACTTGGCGAGATGGGGCTGGATTACCATTACAACTTCGCCGACAAGGCCCGGCAAAGACACTTCTTCGAAAAGCAGCTTGAATTGGCCGCGGATTTGAAAAGACCGATCATCATCCATTGCCGCGAAGCGTTTGATGATTGCCTGGCCGTGCTGAAGGGTTTCAACGGGCCGGTGGTGTTTCACTGTTTCACAGGGACACTCACCGAGGGTCATCGTGTGATCGATGCGGGCTATCTCGTTGGTTTCACCGGTGTGGTGACATTTAAGAAGTCAGACGACATCCGGGAACTCGCGCGCATCATTCCAACCGACCGATTCCTGGTGGAAACCGATGCGCCATATCTTTCCCCCGAACCGATGCGCAGGCAAAAGGTCAATGAGCCTTCGCTGGTCGTTCATACCGCAGCGATGATTGCGCAAGTGCGTGGGGTTGGATTGGACGAGATCGATCAAGTGACGACGGAAAATGCGGAAGGGTTTTTTGGATGGAGGGTTCAGTCCCACTACTGAAGTGGGACCGCCGCGCGAGATGGGGATGAAAATGAAAGCCCGTTGCTGTAACGATAGCCCAAGTTTATTGACGAGCGTCTCGTCAGGGAGCAACGGACCATGAGTAATGTACCTGTTTATGTCGGCCTGGACTATCACCAGGATTCCATTCAAGTT
>DASZXJ010000177.1:0-14205 GCA_035545895.1 Tepidisphaeraceae bacterium
GCCAGCGGGTCGAAATCAAGGAAATGATCAGGTCGCGCATACCACACACGCTTGTTCTGCCGCGGAATTGTGGGTTCAATCATCCTGGCTTCGTCACCGGGTGGCAGGCGCGCGAGGATACTGGTTGCGGTAAGTATCTCCGTCCTCTTCGCGCCCAAGTCAAACACCGGCGGAACCTGATCGGCACTGAATTGCCGCCATTCTGCTCGTGTAATGGGACGCACTTTTTCATGGGGGGAGGCCACCAGCAACATGCCGTGAGCGGCCAGATTGGCAAAGAGAAGGGCTTGCGTATTAGGTCCCATCCCTGCCGCTTCGTCCCGGTTCTGGCGATCATGAAACTCACGTATTGCCCCGACAACTGCAGCGGGTAACCCAATGCACGTCAAGAGCCGCGCGACAAGGTCCGCGTGTCGGATCCCCAGCGCCGTTGCTTCAACCTCGGCCACCGGCAAATCATTTGCCAGGGCGTAGTTGAGCACCTGGGTGTATTCCTCCGCAAAGTGCTGGCGCAAGAGAATCTCACCGAGGTCGTGACAGAGTCCGACCAGGTGATTGACGCTTTCCTGTTCCGAGTTCTGCTTTAGCAGCAGCAATGGAAGCAACTCCGCAACCGCAAAGGAATGTTGCCAACAACGCATGCTGTTGAAACCGTCATGTTCCTCCGGCGGAAAGGCAGCAAAGATCCCTATGCTGACTGCCATGCCATGAATTCCACGCACACCGACGTTTCGGGCAGCGTCCTCCACATTCCGGATTCGGCAGCGACTTCCCGTGGAGGCCGAATTGGCAAGTTGCATCACCCGTGCGGCGAGAATTGGATCGCTCTGGATGACCTGCACCACATCTCCAAGCGCGGCATCAGGAGAACTCGCCACGGATATCAGGCGAGCAACAACGCCAGCGAGCGTTTTGCCACCGGCGACCTGTTCCAGGCGCTCCAGGGTTTTTTCGCGGGTAAGCAGCTTCGGAATTTCTGTCTTGCCAATCACTGGGTGGGCTTGGCTAACAGTGGAGCTTTTCGATGACAAGATTTTGGTATCAGGAACAGCAACCTTTGGTGGCTGCAGGAGTTTCTCAATTCGTGCCAACAACTCGGTAATCGAAAAGGCGGCTTTCAAAATATATCCTTCAACGCCAATTCTTGCGGCCTGCAAGATCGCCGACTTTTGAGAGGAATTCGTCAACAGAATCGTAGGTATCGGAGAAGTCGCGTCTTCCGCGCGAAGCGACCTTAAGAACGCCAAGCCATCGGTGTCGGGCATTTGCAGGTCGAGCAGAATCAGATCTGGTCGAGCCTCGCTGAGGGATCCCAGCGCCATTCGGACATTGGCCGCACAATGGACGACGTAACCACGTGTACGCAACATTGCGGCAATGGGCTCTCGGACAATCGGTTCATCGTCAACGACAAGGATGGTGGCCACAACGACTCCGATAGTTTGCCGCGACAAGCTTGATCGCAGCATTGAATAATTAGATCGCCGATGGAAGACGCCGAATTACCGTCGCCGATCCATGGTCGAGCACACAAATGAAGTATCGGATATCCCACCACTCATGACGAGATGATGGTTAGACGATCAAGACTTCGTGAAATCTCCCTCAAACGTCTGAATACAACGGGATTCAAGTGAAGCCGTCTGCGGCCTCAATCCGTCCAGCTATTCATGTCAAGATAAGGGAATCTCGGGCACCGCTGGCCGACAAAACTTTGGTTCGCAATTGTCGAAGCAACTCAACTCGAAGCCGTATGCGCTTCGAAGCGCGATTTTTTTCTCGCGGCATTGAGCCGTAGCAAGAGTGCTAGTCTGCCCTGAACGCCAACTTTGCGGTAGATGGACTTGATATGGGCGTGCAGCGTGTGCGGACTCATATCCAACTTGATCGCGATCTGCTTTTCGCTGAGCTCGGATTTCAATTCCGCCATAGTTCGAAGCTCCGGCTCTGTGAGCGAGTCAAATGGCGGACCAAGAGTGTGCGGAGATTGCCAGGCGAGGGTACTGCGAATTTGTTTGGAAAGTTCTCGCGTCAAAATACATAGATCGCCAAACGTCTCGGTGGAAATCGCAAGATTACCAAATCGTTTGTGGGCAATGAGCGTCAATCGATGATGCGGATCGATTTCCGCCGACAAGACGACCACGCGGGAGTGTCCATCGAATTGGGCTGGTTCTGCAGCCTCAAGTGGTTGTCCCAGTTGCCGGGCGTGGAAGGATTTAAACGCATCGGGCGGTCGATTTTCGCTGTGCGGCAGGAGCTGCCGGTTTATCCGCTCCAACAAGTCTCTCGCGGCTTCCGGAGAGCTAAACGCAGGGTGATGTCCAAATGCGGCCGCAAGAAGCAAGTTACGCATCGACTCGCAAGCGATGGAAAACGCGATGCAATCGATGTTGAGTGCTCGGCTCAGGACGAACGGAAGCTTCGAACACTGCTCAAGGGAATCCGTGTAATCCACGCACGAAACCGCAAGATCAACGATTGTCTCTGACGGGTGGAGGAAGTAGGGGGAAGTTGTGTTGAGCATGATCCACCTGCAAATCAAAAGTTCCCAATGGGCCTCTTCTGTACAAACGATTCGCGGATTGGTACTGCTGTTGGCTCCTATCGGTAATTTAAGAGAAACATTAATAAGAAAATGGAAAAGTTCAATATAAAAAAATAAGCTGCGTGAAACTTGCATTTGGGGCATTTAACGGTTCCTAACAGATTGCTACTATTTTCACGGGTTGCCGACCCCCCTGTATCCCCCCCCTGCTTCCGGACAATTTGGCGTAATTGGGGTGCCTAGAGAGGTGTAAGCTGCTTTCAGTATTCGAGCGATACGCGTTCTAAGTCCTCTGCTAATGGACTCTGTTCGTCGAACCAACTAGGAAATACACCATGAGTATTTGCAAACATCATTATAGAAACGCCTCTTTATTGGGAGCGATATGCGCATTTTTTAGGCAATCGCAAGTCAAGGCGACGCTCGCGAAACAAGGTCGTTCGCGGTCCAAGCAGCGAATCGCCCGCTCACGCCGGCGGCTGTCGTCGTTTGAATTTCTGGAATCCAAAATTGCTCCCACGACAGTTATCTGGCTCGGCCTGGGGGCCATTTTCGACAACTGGAGCGTTGGCCTCAATTGGTCGACGCTTTCGCCACCGCAGGATGGAGATGACGTGATATTCACCGGCATCCTCCAAACGACCAACGTCAACGATATTGCCAACCTTTCGCTTCATTCCATCACTTTTTCAGCCAATAATTTCTCCATTTCAGGCAGTGCCATTACATTGACGGGTTCGGGAGGCGGAATTGTGGTGGATAATGGCGTCACGACTGCCGCAACGATCAACCTTCCCCTGATCTTCAGTACAGCCCAAGGAGTGAGCGTCGCCAACAGTGGCGCCACGTTGCGCTTGTCGAGAGGAGTGAGCGGCGCAGGCGGGCTGACCAAGACGGGGGCGGGGAAGCTTGTGTTGTCGAGTGCCAGCAACTACACCGGCGCAACCACGGTGAACGCCGGGATACTTGCCAATGGCGTTGCGAATGCCCTTCCGGGGTCGAATGATCTAATTGTGAATGGCGGGATTTTCGACCTCGGAGGCTTTGCCCAGACCCTCAGGAGCATCTCCGGAGCGGGAACAATTACCAACTCTGGGTCGGCTGCAATCCTGACGGTGAACAACTCCTCGTCAACAACATTCTCCGGGCCCATCACTGGCGCCGTCAAAATAATCAAGATCAACGCAGGCACGCTGGCTCTTACCAACAGCGGCAGCAACTACAGCGGTGGCACGGAATTGGACGCGGGCATCCTGAGTTTTTCGAGCGGCGCCTTGGGTAGCGGCTCGATTACGTTTGGCGGCGGGACATTGCAATACGCCCTGGCGAATTCCCAGGATATCTCCGGCCGGATAACTGGCAGTTCCGGCTCGATTTGCATTGATCCAAATGGAAACGCGGTGACCTATTCGAGTCCGCTGGCCGCGAGCAACACAGGGGGCCTCACGATGCTGGGGAGCGGCACACTGCTGCTCTCTGGAAACAGTGGTTACTCTGGTCCCACCCTCGTTAGCGCGGGTGTGCTGCTCGTGGATGGAACAATCGGGGTTTCAACGGATGTGGAAGTGAGCGGCGGGACATTGGGAGGTACTGGCTCCATCGGAGGCGAGGTGACAGTAGATTCAGGGGGTACCTTTGCGCCAGGTGACACAAGCGCCGGTACCGGCATATTGCATGCCGGTAGTCTGATTTTTGCGTCGGGTTCGCGTTATCTGATGGATCTCAATGGCACGACCTTGGGTGCCGAATACGACCAAGGCAGCATCAGCGGCGGAATTACCTTAGGGAGCCCAACGCTGGTCGCTACCCTTGGATTTTCGCCGACCGTCGGAACAGTGTTTACCATTGTCTCGGGGGCAACGAGCTTGAGCGGGATCTTCAGTGGCTTGCCTGAAGGAACACTGTTTTTCATCGGCGGGAGATTATTCGCCATTTCTTACGCTGGCGGAAGTGGGCACGATGTCACGCTGTCTGTGGTGCAGGCGGTGTTGAACGTGCTGGGAATCACCGCCAACGGCAAAACGTACGACGGCACCACCGATGTCACGCTCAACACGGGTTCCGCGAGTCTTTCTGGCATAGTAGCGGGGGATCCGGGAACCGTCTTGCTCGACTTCAGCGCCCTCGGGGCACAGTTTTCCACCAAAAACGCCAGCAGCAACATGGCCGTCAACATCAGCGGCATAGCACTCACCGGCACGAGTGCGATGAATTACACGCTGAATCAGCCTAGTGCCTCCGCCACCATCTTTCAGCGCCCTCTTACGGTGACTCCGGTTGCCCTGGACAGAGTCTACGATGGCACAACGGCCGCAAGCGTCACGTTGGGGGATGACCGGATCTTGGGGGACGACCTCACCTTGAGTCTCGTCTCGGCGACCTTTGACGATCGAAATGCGGGGAGCGGGAAATTGATGACGGTGACCGGAATTTCGGTACAGGGTGGTGCAGACGCCGGGAACTACACCTTGGCCGCCACCGCCGCTACGGCAAACGCGACCATCGGAATTCGTCCGCTGGTGGTAACGGGTGTGACAGATACAAAGACATATGACGGAACGACCCACAGCGCGGCCATACCCGTGATTACTTCCGGGAGCCTGGCGCCGGGTGATGTGGCGGCGTTCTTCCAGACATTCAACTCCAGGAATGCTGGCATCGGTCTGACGCTTGCTCCAGGCGGTGCCGTTAACGACGGAAATGGTGGGGGCAACTATGGAGTCACCCTCGTCAACGCAACTGGAACGATTGTTGCGCGGATCCTGACGGTCACGGCGACAACTGAGGATAAGATTTATGACGCGACCGCACAGACATCCGCAAATCTCACCGACGATCGGATCGTTGGCGATGCACTGACCCTGAGCTACTCGACAGCCAATTTCAGCGATAAATACGCCGGGATTGGAAAGTCCGTCACCATCGCCGGCATCACGATTCTCCCTGGGGGAGACGCCGGAAATTACACCCTTGCCGCAACCTCCGTCTCCGCGTCAGCCTCCATCGTTGCGCGGGTGATAACGATCACGGCATCAGGCGTGAGCAAGGTCTATGATGGCTCGGCGAGCGCAACTGTCACGCTGGCGGGGAATGGACTTCCTGGAGACGCACTTAACCTGAATTATTCGAGCGCGATATTTGATGACAAGCATGTTGGCGCGGGCAAAGAAGTCACTGTTTCAGGTTTGATCCTGTCTGGCGCCGACGCGTCCAACTACAGTCTCGCCGCGTCATCCACATCAGCAACCGCCAACATTACCGCGCGTACTTTGGTTGTTACTGCCACGGGTGTGGATCGCATCTATGATGGTACCACTGATGCGACGGTCACGCTTTCGGACAATGGAATTCCAGGGGATGCAATCAATCTCAGTTACACAACCGCCATCTTTAACGATCGCAATGTTGGCACTTCCAAGGTGATTCACGTCGCCGGCATCTCAGTGGGTGGGGCGGACGCTGGCAATTACACTTTGGCAGGTACCACTACCCTGGCAAGCGCAGGCGTTGCGCCGGCGGCCCTCACCGTAACTGCCGTCACCGCGTTCAAGACGTACGATGGCACAGTTGCCACTACGGTCATACCGGTGATTTTCTCGGGCAGTCTGGCCGCCGGCGACACTGCCGGGTTCTTCGAGGCCTTTTCCAGTAAGAATGCCGCGATGAATGTGGCGCTCAACGCAGGCGGGGTGGTCATCGATGGAAACAACGGCAACAACTACAGCGTGAACTTCATTGGCGCCACCGGCAGCATCTTCTCACGTACGCTCAATGTTGGCGCGAATGCGCAGAACAGAGTCTATGACGGCACCATGCAAGCCACGGTCAGCTTATCGGACAACCGCATTGCGGGTGATGACCTGGTGCTGGGGTATGCGAGCGCCACCTTTGGCGACAAGAATGCCGGGAGCGGGAAGGCTGTGGCGGTGACGGGAATCTCAATTTCCGGAGGTGCCGATGCGTCGAATTATACCCTGGCCGCCAGTGCGGCAATGGCAAGCGCGACCATCAGCGTGCGGCCGCTGGTCATCACGAGCACGGCAGACACCAAGACCTACGACGGGGGCACCACAAGTACTGGTCTCCCCGCAATTACGACCGGCAGTCTCGCTGTGGGCGATAGCGCGGTCCTCTCGCAGTCATTTGCCAGCAGAAACGCCGGAATCAACATTGTCTTAACGGCTGGCGGCGCCATCAACGATGGGAATGGTGGAAACAACTACAGCTTAACTTTCCTGCCTGCCTTGGGACGCATTAATCCGCGCCCGCTGCACGTGACCGCGTTGGGGCAAGACAGAATCTACGATGGGACCACCACCGCCTCTGTAACATTATCCGACGACCGCATAGGGGGTGACGCGTTTACGGTCAACCATGGGGCGGCCCACTTCGTTGACAAGAATGCAGGCGTCGCCAAGGCGATAACGGTGCCGGGCCTGAACCTATCAGGACCTGATGCCGCCAATTATTCGCCGGTGAATTCTACGATTGCAGGAACAGCATCGATCGCGCCGCGGACGCTGAATGTTCGCGCGAAAGCGCAGAATAAAGAGGACGACGGCACAAATGTTGCGTCAGTCACGTTCACAGATGATCGTATTCATGGGGATGTTCTCACGATTGGATTTGACAGCGCATCGTTTGCCGACGCCCTGGTCGGGCAGGATAAAAACGTCACAGTGTCGGGAGTCCACATTACAGGCGCAGATTCGGGAAATTACGTTCTTGCTTCATCAACCTTGCTGGCTACGGCGACAATTTCTCCACCCATTCTTCCCCCACCACCAGTGCCGCCGAATCCGGACCCGCCGCCTCCCGACCCAATTTCACCAAATCCCGGTCCCAGACCTCCCTTCCCAGTTATTCCTCAGATTCCTTCGCCATTTCAGCCGGGCCCGCCCCTTAACCCAACGCCCGCTTTTCCGGTCGCGCCCGCCCCCCCTACGCCTGACGCTCCGGCTTTGCCCGCCAATCCGGTGGAGAAGCCCGCAGACAAGGTGAGCGTGCCGGTGCAGGTGGCTTCCGTTAAAGCGATCGATGCACTTGCGATCGTCAGTATTCAAACTGGCAGCAAGCCCATTCCCGACGGCGGTACACCCTTCAAGCCGGAATTGCGACCCAGGCCCGAACCTGAACCGTCTAGTACACAAGTAAAGGCAGAACCTGTGCAGCCGGTGAAACCACCGGAACTGCCAGCAGGCATTTCGCGCCTCGGGCTGTCGATCAGCCTCTCCATCACGGCAGGGTTTGTCATTCATTTCACTCTTCCTCGCGCGCTGCTTGCGAGTCTGCTCACATCGTCGCCCGCGTGGCGCTGGTGTGATCCAGTGCCCGTGCTCCGTCGGCGGAAAGCACCATCACCGATGAAGAAACACTCGTGGGCCAGTCTCTGGCGCCGCAGAGTGGAGACGGGAGGGACTACGACATGACGATTATTGCCTTCTACCAGAATTGGCTTTCCCCACAATCGTGGTGTACCCGCGTGGGGATTCGTCCCTCCACGCAGGTCGTGCTCGGCCTCTTGTTGCTCGTCGCGTGCACACTCTTTCTGGCGGAGGCATTGCACCTGTTCCCCAGCCCGGATGAGGCCAGCATCGAACGGCGCACCGTGATCAGCGAGATGGCGGGAGCCCAGGTTGCATCGTTGGCTTCAGGTACTGACGACAAGGAGATTCAGGGGTTTTTGGCGGATTTGACACGCCGTTATCCCGAGGTCGTCTCTGCAGGTGTTCGAAACTCAAACCACGTTCTCATTGCCCAGACTCGCGATCATGACATCAATTGGATCCGGGAGCCGTCAGGAACAAATACTCCAAGCCATATCCATGTGCCACTCTTCAAGAACGGCACCCCCTGGGGCCAATTTGAAATCTGCTTTCAACCGCTGGCAGCCCCCGTGCCTTGGAACGATTGGTGGCATGCCCCTAAAACGCAGACAACAATTTTCATTCTGGCTACGTTGTGCCTCTTGTTCTGGATATTCCTCTCACGGACGCTCAAAGAACTGGACCCTTCAACGGCGGTTCCAGAGCGGGTCCAGGTATTGCTCGACACCATGGTGGAAGGCTCTGCAGTCCTCGATCATTCCGGATCGATCGTAATGACTAATCAAGCCTTCGCCTTGATTGCATTTACGACTCCAGATCGCCTCATTGGCCAGGATCTTGCATCCCTGGCATGGATGAACGGAGCGGACAACACAAGGCCAGATGTTCTGCCGTGGGAAGTCGCCATGAAAGACAAGTTGCAGCAGCGCGGCACAATGCTGCGCCTGAAAATCGGATCCCGCCAGGCCCGATATCTGAGCGTGAATGCGTCACCGATCCTGTCTGCATCCGGTTCATTGGAGGGTGCGCTCGTCACCTTCAGCGACCAGACAGTCGTTGAAGCCGAAAATGAGCGGCTGAGTCAATATATCTCGATTTTACAGGAGGGAAAGGAAGACATGCGCGATCTTGAGCAGATGGTTGAGCAGCAGAAGGCGGAAGTGGCTTCAATTACTCGAATACTCCTTGATTACAGCGCGCGAAAGCCGCAACAAGCCACGTCTGCGCCGGATGACAAGGCCAGCATCCCTTCCGACATCGAAGATGCAGCCGAATCGCGTCATGAAAGCAACCCTGAAAAGGGGTCAGGATGACTGGTGTTTCGTGCGATCTACTGTCTGTGACCTGCAAGGAGAACCCTTTGGCAAAGCTTCGAATACTTGTTGCGGATGACAGCGAAAAACTTCTGGCTGCGCTGCAGTTGCAGTTGGAACGTCATGGTTTTGAGGTGCACACATCGCCGGATGCGTATTTGGCGCTTGCGAAAGCGAAGAACTTCATGCCCGATCTCCTGATCCTTGATATCCGCATGCCCGCGGGAAATGGCTTCAGCGTCCTGGAGCGCATGGACAAGATTCCGGAACTGCGCCATACCCCCGTGATTTATATGACCGGCGATCAATCCGCGGAACTGGAACTGCGGGCTGAGCAGATGGGCGCCCGCGGATTCGTCCGCAAGCCCATTAGTCTTCCGAAAATGCTTGAGCTTATTGACACTGTTGCCGCGGCCGGCAGCCGTCGGACTGCGTCCGAGCCGACCGAAGGAAAGTTATGGCAAATTCCGGATCCCGGTGACGCCGACGCAGCCCGGGAATAACAGCGAGAGTGACTCCCATGGATGATTGCAACATTGTTCGTTCAATTGTCATGATCGACGACGACGCCGAATTTCTGCACGTCATGCAACGGCGGCTGCAGGCGATAAAGGCCGACTACACGACCGCGGCGAATGTCGACATCAAGACGTTTACGGACCCGGTTGAAGCGGTCGTGAGCCTGCCGCCGGACGGGATTACCGTCGTCCTTGTGGATTACAACATGCCCGGTGGCACTGGCATAGACTGGCTTCCCAAGATGTTGAAAGCGGGAGCCGGCCCCGTCATTTTGCTGACAAACCAAAATGATGCGAAACTGGCGGCAGACGCCTTTCGCGCGGGTGCCGCGGATTTTGTCACCAAGGCCGACATGGTGGCGAATTCATCTGCTTTGGCCAGAACCATCCGGGAAGCAGTTCAGCGGCATCGGCTGGAAACGAGAAATCAGACGCTTTCCCGGGAGCTCAAGCTGCTCAATGCAGAACTGGAAGTGAAGAATAAAAAGCTGGCTGAGCTCACCGAAACAGCGCATCAATTCGTCGACGACGTTGCGCACGACTTCAGGACTCCCCTGACGGTGATCCAACAATATGCGAGTCTGGCGTGCGATGATGCCGGGGGACCACCCAATGATAAGCAGATGAAATACCTCTCGACCATTACCGACGCCACGCGCGAATTGGCGGAGATGATCGATGACTTTCTCGATTCGAGCAAGCTCCGCTCACGAACGCTCCCGGTCTATCGTCAGGCCCATCCCGTCCAAGAATTGTTTGACTCTATCAGACCTATGCTGGCAGTCCGGGCGGAACCCAAACAGATTGTCATCAAATGGACGATCAGCGATGGCATAAAGCCCTTTTTTGGAGATCTTTCCAAGGCCGGACGTGTTTTGTCCAACTTGATCAGCAACGCGATAAAGGTGACCCCGCTCTCCCAGCCGTTACATTTGTGGGCGGAGCAAACGGCGGACGGCGATGTCAAGATTGGTGTCACCGATGTGGGCCCGGGCCTCAAACCGCAACAGTTGGAAGTTATCTTCCAGCGTTTCAAACAGCTCGAGGAGCCGCAAATCACAGGGGCCAAGGGATTCGGGCTCGGATTGAGCATCGTTAAGCAACTCGCATGGCTCAATCTTGGCGCAGTGGAGGTGCAAAGCGAGCTTGGCAAAGGAAGCACATTTGCCTTTACGCTGCCGGGACTCGACCTGCCGAGGATACTCACATGCTTTCTCACGTGCATCAGGGCCCGGGAGCGAGCGGACGATATTTGGATGTTGAAGATCCGTCCGCAGGGCGCAATGTCGGACATTTCCATGTTTCGGCGCGTGATTTCTACCTTTTCCTATCCGATGGACCTGGTCCTCGAATCGAAGGACCGGCAGTCCATCAACGTTCTCGGAAGCTCACGCGATCCGCGCGCGTGGGCGGCAAGAATCCGCCAGGAAGCCGCACGATTTCACCGTTCCGTCACCTCTCAAGACGTGCATGATCTGATGGTGGAGACGGTGGGGCCATGGCCCGTCGGAACAGATGCCGTGAAATTGATCTCCGCCTTGAATGTTTCGCATTTGGTTGAGGTGTAAATTGGGCGAACCCATTCTCTTGATTGACGACGAATGGCGTCTGGTGGCTGTGCTGCGCGAGCGCCTGATCGCGGCAGGATATGACGTACACGCCACTCTTTCCGCGGAGGACGGATGGCACATGGCGCACGAACATCGCCCAAAAGTGATCCTGGTGGACATATGCATGCCTTGGATCGATGGATTCGAATTCTGCCGCAGAGTGCGGAGCGCCCCGGAACTTGCCCACACTCCCATAGTGGCCATTTCGGCTATTGCTTATGACTCCACGCGCCACGCCATTGTTGAGGCTGGCGCAACAGCCTTTGTCGCAAAGCCCTATGTCGCCAAGCATTTGCTCCAGCTGATTCAGAATCTAATCATTTCTCCCGTGAATCGCTCGACCCTTGCGGCACCGGCGGACGGCGCCGGGGAGGCCATATGAAACTTGCGCTCCCTGTCCATTCCAGTGGATCATCAGATCGGCCGATGAGGTCAGGCGGTCGTAGCGCAGCCGCCATCATAGGATTTCTGGCAGCATTTGCCGTGACGTTCGCGGCGGTACGCAAAGCACAATCGATTCCAGGCCTCCAATCGAAATTCTCCCCCCAGATTTTCTCGGCGTGGGATTCCGCCAACCGATTCCTCAATGAACTGTTTCTTCCCTCTGAACCCAGCATTCTCTCGAACACCGCCGACTGGACGGGGCGGTTGCACATCGGCGCGGATCTGGCGATCGCTCTTTTGACCCTCACCCTATCCCTGACGACGATCCGCTGTCTGCGACGAGATGGTGGCATACCGCATGCGCGGGCGCTGTTGGTGTTCTCATTCTTTGGAATTGGATGCAGTGTGCTGCACTTGCTGGACGGTGCCATGGCGTGGTGGCCGGCATACCGTTTATTGGCGGTTGTAAAACTGGGCTGCGCTCTGCTGTCCTTTGCGGCATTGGTCATGCTCCTTCCAATCATTCCAAAATTCCTCGCAATGCGAAGTCCCACGGAACTGCAGCAGGAAATCACTCAAAGGCGGCGTACCGAATTTGAACTCAGACAGGTTCACGCGCAGTTGGAGAGTATCATCGAACAGCGGACCGGAGAATTGGCGTTGAAGAACGAAGAGATGGAGCAATTCCTCAATACCGTCACCCATGATTTAAAGAGCCCCGTTGTCACATGCCTGGGTCTCACAGAAATGTTGCGCGAGGACCTCGCCGCGGGACGCATTCAAGAATCCCAAGATTCAATTGGCCGGATTGATCGCTCAGTCAACCGCATGCGCGCGTTGATCGAGGCACTGCTCGATTTAAGCCGCATCGGCAGAGTGCGATTTGATATTGCCGAATTGGACATGCAGTCCCTGATCCGTTCCATTGGGGAGGATTTACGCCCGCGATTTGAAAGGGCTGGGGTGACATTTAAGGTGGAATCTGGATTGCCTCCTATCAGGGGCGACGCGCATTGGCTTACCGAAGTCTTCGAAAATCTGATCATCAATGCCCTCAAATATGGCTGCGACAATGCTAAACCGGTCATAGAGGTCGGAGCCATCCTGGATGGCAATGACCGGCGTTTCTTCGTCCGGGACAATGGCCGCGGGATTGATCCGTCGCAGCACCAGACCATCTTTGAGCCCTTTAAGCGATTGCAAACCGATCGTGAGGGAAGTGGGATGGGCTTGGCAATCGTTGCCCGCATCATAAAGATGCACGGTGGAAGAGTTTGGATCGAATCCGAGCGTGGTCAGGGTGCGACATTTTGGATTGCACTTCCAAATAGCCTCCCGACTTCTAGTAACGATACAATCTGCCGGAGCAAACCATGAGAAATCCCGAAGCGTCATGCATGATGGCTGCGAATATTCTGATTGTCGAGGACGACCGGCGTCTGCTTGAGGCCATTGAGCAAGATCTTGGCAAAACTGGTGCGCACTGCGTCGGGTTTAACAACGTTAGCGAAGCCGTTTCGTATCTCTCGATTTGCAAAGTGGACGCAATCATAACAGACCTGAATATGCCTGAAATAGATGGATCAGCGTTGATCGGCTTGGTCCGTGAAAATAGTCTTGTCCCAATCATAATTATGACCGGAAACAAGAAACTAGGTGACGCATGGGCCGAACGGCGTGAAAACTTATCGGTATTTGGAAAGCCTTTTGCACTGAGTGATCTCGTGAAGCATGTCCACGCGGTGCTCGCACAATTTCGATTGATCCAACAGGACACGTAATCGCACAACAGCGAGTACTCTGCGGATTCTGAGGGATTAGCCTTCCGCCGATCTGACATCTTCTACCGCGACCAAACTCCGATTCGATGTTTCCTTATTCCCCCCGCTCGGTGTCACGTTTGCGTTGACTAGATTGGCCAGGTGGGACGCCAGATCTTTCATCTTGTAATTCTTGATGAAATGATCACGCAGCCAAGGGTGCAGATGAACAATCGTCGGTCGGGCATTGAGCGCAACACGGCGCACTAGGAAGCAATCTCCGACGGGATCCACAAGTACCATCGGGGCGAAGGGATTCCCCGTCATAAAATAATTCATCGTGTCCGTGTCCCGGAAGCCATTGAGATATCGGAATTCCATTCGTCGACTCCCAAAAAACCCTCCGGCTAATGTTATTACGCACAATGTCCGGCCATTATGCGGGGTTTGGAGAGATTTCCTGCGGATAGGTTAACAGAAGTAAATCCCAGATGCCGGACATGACGCCAAGTGCGACATTGCGACGTAGTCAAAGGACGTTTCGTCAGATACGGAACCGAGAATTGGCCTCGAATATGCCGGAACTTGTACGTGCCGCGCGCGCATGGAATCGGTTGCAACGATTTGCCATTGGTGGGGCTGCGGAGTCGCGACGGTCGCGGTCTGGCGGAGGTGGATGGATGTGCAGTTCAATCCGAGCACTCAGGTACTATTTTTGGCGTGGAAACCCGTCAAGCGGCCCGAT
>DASZXJ010000178.1:0-46446 GCA_035545895.1 Tepidisphaeraceae bacterium
CATGACCGGTGGGGTTAATTTCTGGGCCGACCGCCGACAGATTCGCGACGGCACCAGACTCGATGTCACGTATGACATGGCGAAACTCTGGACGATTGCATATCCCACGCTTACGCCCGAGCAGCAAGCCAGTTACAAAGATCTGAAAATTGCTGGGAAATACACCAAGACATTCACGCTGAGCGGTGCCTTTCCCGCAGCGCCCACTCTTGCGCAATCGATCAAATCGCTCAACGCCGATGGCAGCCTGACGATTGATCTGCTTGATACGATGGGTTTGAGAATCGAAAGATTCTCGCCACAAGTGAAAATGACGCGTGGCGTGGTCACTCTCAGCGGTAGTCCCGCGGTTGCTAACAGCGGATCGATGTCGTTCGATGGCATTGTGGTCGATATGACCCAAGTCGAACCGACTCTTAGCATTCCAAAGAACAAGAAATTGCTGCAAGGCGTCAAGCTTGATACCGCTCTTGCCAGCACGCTTGGAAAGATGGGCGCAATTGTTTTCACCAATGCCAGCACCGCCGACGGAGCATTGAGCTTTACGGCGGTCAATTGCGATAGGCTTCCGCTTGGCCAATTCAATCAACCGAACAAGAATTACAGCGCTTCCTTTATCTTGGCGGTTGATGACTTGCTTCTGGACGGTCCGGTTTTGAAAGTTTTGGCCGCGGTGGCACAGTTGGGTACTGGTGGCATTCAAGGTCGTATCCCTCCCAGCACGCTGAAGGTCAATAACGGGCTAGCCGACACCAATCTGACTGTTGAAATAGCGCGGTCAGTTCGCGAACGAAACGGGCAAACCGGCTTGCAAGGCATGCCGCTGAACTTCGCGGGTGGCGTGAATTTAACAACGCTTGACCTCAAAGATTTCAAGGTGAGCATTCCACCGGAAATGCTGCCGCCTGATATTCGAAAGTTCTCCTCGAACGGTCTGGTGGTTCCTCTAAAAGGAAACGCAACAAAACCCAACGTTGATTTTGATCCGGCCAAGTTTCTCCGTGATAACGCGGTTAAAGGCTTGATCGGCGGCAACGGCAACGGTGACAACCCCGTCGGCGATCTGCTAAAGGGTCTGGGGGGCGGCGGAAACAACGAACAACAGCCCCAGCAAACCCAACCCCGTCGCCAGCGTAACCAGGGGCAATGATTACCGGACCTGACTTGCCGACCTTCACCGGGCGCTGTATGTTTCGCAACCCGTTTTTCTAACCCGGGCAAGGAGCTGACGTGTCCCCCGAATTTTGCCGAAGCAAACATCTTTTCAGCAGTGAATCGGTCACCATGGGTCATCCCGATAAGGTGGCCGACCAGATTTCCGACGCCGTTCTCGACGCCATCCTCAAGCAGGACCCACGTGCCCGCGTGGCGTGCGAAACGCTCGTCACCACCGGCCAAGTCGTTCTTGCCGGTGAAGTCACGACGACCGCTTATGTTGACGCCGCCCAGATTGCGCGCGACACCATCAAGGAAATTGGTTACACCCACCCCGACATCGGTTTTGACTTCCATTCCTGCGGCGTGCTCACCGCGATCCATTCGCAAAGCCCGGACATCGCCCGCGGCGTGGACAAGGCCGAAGACAACGAAAAAGAACAAGGCGCCGGCGACCAGGGCCTGATGTTCGGCTATGCCACCAACGAAACGCCCGAGCTCATGCCGCTGCCGATTTTTCTGTCGCATCGGCTGGTCGAGCGCCTGGCCATGCTTCGTCAGAACGGCAAGCTTCCGTGGCTGCGTCCCGACGGCAAATCTCAGGTGACGATCGCCTACGAAAACGAACGACCTGTCGCGGTGCACACCGTCGTCATTTCGACTCAGCATGATGAAAGCGTGCTGGATAAGAACGATGAGTTTTCCAAAAAGGCCAAGCAGATCATCATCGATCAGGTCATCAAGCCCGTGATCCCCAAGAAGCTGTGGAATGACGATATCATTTTCCACATCAATCCGACGGGTAAGTTTGTCGTCGGCGGACCACACGGCGACACCGGCCTGACCGGCCGTAAGATCATTGTGGACAGCTACGGCGGTCGCGGCGCCCACGGCGGCGGGGCGTTCAGCGGCAAGGACCCCTCCAAGGTGGACCGCTCGGCCTGCTACATGGGCCGATACATCGCCAAGAACGTTGTCGCTGCCGGGCTGGCACATTCGTGCGAAGTGCAACTGGCTTACGCCATCGGCGTGGCCAATCCGGTCAGCGTCACCGTCAGCACGGAAAACACGGCCGTGATTCCCGAAGACCAGATTGCCGAACTGATCAAGGCGAATTTCCCGCTCACCCCGCGCGGGATCATCAAGCACCTGGACCTGCTTCGCCCGATCTACAAGCAGACCGCCCGTCATGGGCATTTCGGTCGAATCCCAGGCGCCGACGGCGCATTTAGCTGGGAAAAGACCGACAAAGCCAAGATTCTCGCCAAGGCCGCGGGAATTTAGGTCAGATTCAAATACTGTCAAAACAAAAAGCCCGCCAAAAGCGGGCTTTTTGTTTTGGGGGCAAAAGAGAAACCTTAACTCAGCAAATCGCAACTTGTATTGAACGAAGGGTGTGCCAACACCTCGGCAATGGTGGTGCCCTGCAGTGCCTGCTCGGCAGCGGCGATCGCCTGATCCAACCGGCGATGCAGTGGACACAGGCCCGTGACGTGATTCGGATTGTTCAGCGGACACGAACGTATCCGCCGCGATGGATCGACCAGGTGAATAATGCTCAGCAGATCCAGTTCCAAGGCTTTCTTTTCGAGCAGATATCCGCCTCCCACTCCGCGACGCGACACAACAAGTCCCGCCCGAGTAAGTGAGCCAAGTATCTTGGCCAAATAACCGACTGGCACTTGCGTGGCGTTGGCGATCTGATCGGTGGTCAGCGGCTGATCCAACGAACCCGCCAGGCAAACCAAAGCCCTTAAAGAATATTCTGCACTTTGTGACAACATATACCGATCTAAATATTGGACAAAAAGACCTTGATATCCACAATTCAAATGCTATATTGCCTTTTGATATGAGGATTGTCAAGGAAATTCGAGTTTTATTAGAAGAAAAGAGCGTTTTATGAGACATAAAAGTCTTTGGATAGGGCTTTTTACCGTCATTGCCGGATCGTTCCTGATTCTGGGCTATTACGGAACAGAACTGTACCGCCAGGCGCCACCCAGGCCGTTGCGGGTCGTCACGACCGCAGGCCAGGTCATTTTCACCCAGCAGCAGATCATGGACGGCCAAAATGTATGGCAGTCCATCGGCGGGCAGGAACTCGGCTCGGTTTGGGGGCACGGCGCATACGTCGCTCCTGACTGGTCGGCGGACTGGTTGCATCGCGAATCGCTCGCCTTGCTCAATGGACTGGCTCAGAAGCAATTCAGCCAATCGTTCGATGTGCTTTCTATCGAACAGCAGGCCGGCTTGCGCGAAAAGCTCAAATCGAAAATGCGTGCCAACACTTATGATGCATCGACCGGCGATCTGGTGATCTCCAACGAGCGTGCAGCCGCCATCCAACTGGTCAGTGCCCATTACACATCTCTCTTTGGTGATGATCCGGCCCTGCAAAAGCTTCGCGAGGCTTATGCAATCCCCGCATTGACGATCAAGGATGCGTCGCGTCAGCAAGCGTTGAACGCATTTTTCTTCTGGGCTGCCTGGACTTGCACAACCGCGCGACCCGGATCGACCGTCAGTTACACAAACAATTGGCCATCTGAAACCCTGGTGGACAACAAGCCGGGTTCGTCGGTCGTCATCTGGTCGATCGTCAGCGTCGTGGTTTTGCTTGCGGGTGTAGGAACACTGGCCTGGAACATGGCGATCGCACGTCACAAAGAAAGTGACGCCGAGCACGATGCTCCCAGCGAAAATCCGTTGCTCAGCCTGAAGACAACGCCTTCGATGCGGGCCACCTTGAAATATTTCTGGATCGTGGCGGCGCTGTTTGTCATCCAGATCGGTCTGGGCGCAATCACAGCCCACTACGGAGTCGAGGGATTGTCCTTCTTTGGATTTCCGTTGAGCAAGTGGCTGCCTTATTCGGTGGCTCGCACATGGCATACGCAGTTGGGAATTTTCTGGATCGCGACGGCTTGGCTGGCGACGGGGCTGTTTATTACGCCGGCGGTTTCGGGTTATGAACCGAAATTCCAACGCGCCGGAGTGAATTTCCTGTTCGTCTGCCTGCTGATCATTGTCGCCGGCTCGATGGTGGGGCAGTGGCTTGGCGTGCAGCAAAAGCTTGGGTTTGTCAGCAACTTCTGGTTCGGTCACCAGGGATACGAATATGTGGACCTTGGCCGATTCTGGCAGATTTTTCTGTTCGTTGGATTGTTTGTCTGGCTCGGCTTGATGATTCGCGCCCTGTGGCCGGCGCTGCGCAAGCCCAGCGAAAGTCGCAGCCTGCTGGGACTGTTCCTGCTCAGTTCGGTCGCGATTGCGATGTTCTACGGCGCGGGTTTGATGTGGCATCGCCAGACCAATCTTGCTATTGCTGAATATTGGCGCTGGTGGGTGGTGCATCTGTGGGTGGAAGGATTCTTCGAAGTCTTCGCCACTGTGGTGATTGCTTTCCTCTTCACGCGCATGGGCTTGCTCAAGACCGCATCGGCCACTGCAAGCGTGCTCTTCTCGACCGCGATTTTCCTTGCCGGCGGAATCGTCGGGACGATGCATCATCTGTACTTCACCGGCACGCCGACGGCCGTGCTGGCGCTGGGGGCGGTCTTCAGCGCGATGGAAATCGTGCCGCTGACGCTCATCGGCTTTGAAGCTTACGAGAACCTGACGCTCAGCCGTGCCCGGCCATGGGTGGCGGCGTTCAAGTGGCCGATCTATTTTTTCATCGCGGTCGCCTTCTGGAATCTGGTGGGCGCGGGATTGTTTGGCTTCCTCATCAATCCGCCCATCGCCCTTTATTACATGCAGGGCCTGAACACCACGCCGGTGCATGGTCATACCGCATTGTTCGGCGTGTACGGCATGCTCGGAATCGGCTTGATGCTTTTCTGTCTGCGAGCGATGTCGCTTCAACGCACCTGGCGCACGCGAAGCCTGAAATTCGCGTTCTGGTCGGTCAACATCGGTCTGGCAGCAATGGTGCTGCTCAGCCTGTTGCCCATCGGAATCGCCCAGACTATTGCGAGCATCGACCAAGGCATGTGGTACGCCCGCAGCGCCGAGTTCATGCAGCAGCCTTATCTGCAGAATCTGCGGTGGCTGCGATCGATCGGCGACACGCTCTTTGCCGTCGGCATGGTCACGATCGCAATTTACGTGGTCTGCATTCGCACCGACTGGTCGAAGCGAATCATGGACACCGCGCCCGCGTCTCCCGAGCCTTTGTCGGCGCGACACGTCGGTCAGGAATTGGTCAAGTAATTCAATTTTATCGAAGTCTAAAGGAGTTATGTCATGAATCTGATTGAAACAACGGTCGGCGAACTGGTTGCGCAACGCCCGGGCCGCGCAAGAGTGTTTGAACATTTTGGAATCGACTACTGCTGTGGCGGAAAAAAACTGCTGGCGGCCGCTTGTCGGGAAAAAGGGATCGATCTGCTCGCAATTGAGAACGCAATCAACGCGGCTGATCAGGAGGTCGTCGCTGAATCGACCAATTGGACAACCGCCCCGATTTCGGAACTGGCGAACCATATTGAGCAAACCCATCATGCATACCTCAAAACTGAATTGCCGCGTCTTGAGGCCAAGTTGAAGAAGATCGCATCGGTTCACGCCGACGCCCATCCTGAAATGGTGCGAGTGTTTGAAATCTTCACCGAATTCAAAGCCGAACTGGAATCTCACATGGGCAAGGAGGAGATGATTCTCTTTCCGCTTTGTCGCAGGCTGGAAAGCGCGATGGCGCCGGTCGCGAGTCATTGCGGAAGCGTGCAAAACCCGATTCGAGTCATGATCGCTGAACACGATCATGCCGGAAACGCGCTCGAGCAGATGCGCGCCCTGACTCACGATTACACAGCCCCCGCTGACGCGTGCAACACGTTCCGCGCCACGATGCACGACCTTGAAAAACTCGAACAAGATATGCACCAGCATGTTCATAAAGAGAACAACATTCTCTTTCCTCGAGCAATCGAAGCTGAGCGCGTAGTGGGGGTCTAAACCCAAATTGCCATGCGGGTGCCGCGCCTTGTCTAGCAATGATCGGCGACCCGCTCGCGTCCGAGCCCGACTACGAATATCTCCCGCTTCGCTATTCCGTTCCCACGGCAACCTCGGTGCCAGCCATGGCTTACGCTTAAAAATGGAACTAATTGGGTTCGTTTTGCATATTTGATGGGTCCTCAAACCCACGGCGGCGCCGTGGGCGTTTGATAGCTGACTTCTTTTCTGTTTTCGTCCTTCATCCTTCTGTTCATCCTTTCCCTAAAATGGGTTCGTTTTGCAATTTCGCAAAACGGGAACACGGCAGAACGCCATTGAGCGAATAAAGAACGCTCGTGTCCAGAGCATCCCCCAATAAGTATGATCGGTTGGCCCCTAAAAATCTTAATAGCAGACCAAATAAATCGTGGCGATTTCAAATTGGGAATAGATTAAAAGCAGTCACCGGCAGACTCGGTCGGGCAAATGAATATAATCATTCGCAATGAGTCAACCTCGCACAGGTGACTTGGAAGCCCAAATCCTCGACAAGGGTAGGCAGCTTTGGACCCGCGCCCGCGGCAAGGTGCCGGGGGTGTTTAATCGCCAATACTGGCAGGGGCGAATGGTGGATTGGGCGATAGCGGATCCATCGTTCAAGATTGACCTGTTTCGTTTCGTCGACGTCTTTCCGACTCTTCGATCGGCTGACGAAATCTGGTCGCACATGCGGCAATACCTGCTCAAGCCGGGCAGGCAGTTGCCCACGCTGCTGGGTGCGGTGCTCAAAGCGGGAGGCTGGGCGCCGGCGCTGGCGGCTGCATCCATGCGCAAAAACATCATCGGCATGGCGCAGCGATTCATCGTTGGCTCCGATGTCGCCAGCGCATTGCCTGTCTTACGCGAAAACTGGGACCAGGGGCTGGGCTTTACCGTTGATCTGCTCGGGGAAGCGACGATCTCCAATTTGGAAGCTGAAACATACCAAAAACGCTATCTCGATCTGATCGAAAACCTGGTGGATCGGGTCAGCGCCTGGCCGGCCGATGCAATTAACGACGGCAATCATTTGGGCGAGATTCCGCGCACGAATATCTCGGTCAAGGTGTCGGCCATGGAAGATCACCTTGATGCCTCCGACCCAGTCGGCAGCGTCGAGCGCGTCTGGCCAAGGATTTTGCCTCTGTTTTTAAGAGCACGGGAAAAAAATGTCTTCCTGAATCTCGACATGGAACAGTGGGCTTTGAACGAAGTGACATATGACTTGTTTGAAGAGCTTGTCACGCATCCAAAGCTGATTGATTGGCCGCACATCGGCATCGTGGTGCAAGCCTATTTACGGCGTTCGCCTGTCCATGCGCAAAGATTGCTGGATATCGCGAGAAAGCGCGGCACGCCGCTGACAATTCGTCTGGTCAAAGGTGCGTATTGGGATTACGAAATCGTGGTCGCCAATCAGCACGGTTACGAAAGTCCGGTTTTCTCACACAAATCCGATACTGATGCCAATTACGAGCATTTATCGGAGATGCTGCTTCAGAATATTCAACACCTTCAACCAGCGTTTGCCAGCCACAATTTACGGTCATTGACACATGCGATCGTTTTGGCCGAACGACTCGGGCTGGCGAAAAACGCGTTTGAAATTCAGATGCTTTGTGGAATGTCTGAACCGCTGGGCTCGGTATTGCGGCAGGAGGGCTATCGTGTTCGATTGTATTCTCCGGTCGGTGACTTGCTGCCGGGCATGGCGTATCTGGTTCGGCGGCTTCTGGAGAACACGTCCAACGCCGGCTTTGTGAAATTGAGTTATCACGATCAAGCGGATATCAATCATCTGCTCGAAAAACCGGTGGAGAGTGAAGTGCCAACAACCCGCTCTGCCGCTGATTCCTTCGTCAATTGCCCACTTACTGATTTCACCAATATTCAAGAGCGCGAGTCATTCGAAGCGGCCATCGGCCGCTTGCGGCTAAGCGCGGCGTTAAAAATTCCCGCGATCATCGACGGACAAGAACTCGAAAACCGCAAATCAATGAACCGCGAATCGCCCAGCGACATTTCGCGAAACGTAGCAGTCATCAGTTTGGCGACCACGGAAGATGCAGATGCAGCCGTGCGATCCGCACATCGCGCCTGGCCAATATGGCGAGACAAACCTTTGGAAGAAAGATCTCGATTGTTGCACGCTCTGGGAAATCGCCTGCGTGAGCATCGTTATGAGTTAGCTGCACTGGAGATTTTTGAAACCGGCAAGCCGCGTCGCGAAGCGGATGCCGACGTCGCCGAGGCCATCGATTTTTGTCATTACTATGCGTATCAGGCGATGACCGAGCTGTCGCCGAAACCTCAAGGCGATGCATTGGGCGAGGAAAACGTATTGCATTACGATGGCCGGGGAGTGGCGGCGATCATCGCGCCGTGGAATTTTCCGCTGGCGATTTTGACGGGCATGGCGACGGCAGCGCTGGTCGCGGGCAATTCGATCGTTCTTAAACCTGCCGAGCAATCGAGCGCGGTTGCATATCAGCTTTATCAGCACATGATCGCGGCGGGATTTGATCCACACATTGTGCAATTCCTGCCGGGACTTGGTGAAGAGGTCGGCGCGGCTCTGGTAGACCATCCGCTGGCTGCGCAGATTGCGTTTACCGGCAGCATGTTAGTCGGCAAGAAAATCATGCAACACGCAGCCATCGTGCATCCCGGCCAGCCGCAGGTGAAACGAGTTGTCTGTGAGATGGGTGGAAAAAACGCGATTGTCATTGATGAAGATGCCGATCTGGACGAAGCCGTCGTGGGCATCATGCAGAGCGCTTTTGGATACGGCGGCCAGAAATGCTCGGCATGCTCGCGAGTGGTGATCGTGGGATCGGCCTACGAACCGTTCGTGGCGCGATTGATCGAAGCGTGCCGCAGCATCGATATCGCGCGAGCTGACGACCCGACGTGTCAACTCGGGCCTGTGATCGACCGCGATGCTTATGAGCGATTGCAAAAAACCATTGCAAACCCGGGAGCCGGTGCAAAGCAGCTTTATACTGGAACGATTCCCGCCAATTTGAACGGTTACTTCATCGCACCGGCCATTTACGAAGTGGATGATGCCAATCACTGCCTGATGACCGATGAACTATTTGGCCCGGTGCTGACGTTGATGCGTGTGGAGTCGTTTGATCGAGCCGTCGAAGTGGCCAATCAGTCGGTTTATAAGTTGACCAGCTCGGTGTTTTCGCGATCGCCGGAGCATCTGGAGCAGGCCCGCGCGAATTTTCGAGTCGGCAATTTGTATTTGAATCGGGGCAGCACGGGAGCGATTGTCGGCAGGCAACCGTTCGGCGGATTTGGAATGAGCGGCACCGGCACCAAGGCCGGCGGGCCGGGATATCTGCTGAATTTTGTCGATCCGCGCGTCGTATGCGAGAATACGATGCGCCGGGGCGTAGCGCCAGAACTGGAAAAATAGGAAGCTTGATAATCCAGTCCGAGGTCTACTTCATGAACGGGACGTGTTATAATGCAGAGCATGAAATCCGTGCCGGCCGAACCTCAGATTGTTACTCAGAATGGCAAGGCAGTTTCCGTGATTATTCCGATCAAGGAATACGAGGAGTTGCTCGAGCGCGCGGAGGACGCGGTGGACGTTGCATGGCTGCGGCGGGCAAGACACAAGCCGCGGCGTTATCGCCCGCTTGATCAGTACCTCGCCGAGAAGAAGGCCAAATCTCGGGTATAAGGTGCTGCTGGAACGGTCTGCCGAGAAAGACTTGCGCCAACTCGCGTCTGACGTACACGATCGAGTCATCAGGGCCATTCAATCGCTGGCGAATAATCCCCGGCCTCCCGGATGCCGAAAACTCAGCGGAAGCAAAACGACTGGCGTATCCGAGTGGGTGATTACCGAATCATTTACGACATCGCAGATGCAATACGCGTCATTCGCGTCTATCGAGTACGTCATAGGTGAGATGTATATCGGTGATATTCTATGACTCAATCGCAGGATCGCGCCGCAGTGTCCGGCGACATCATCAATTGCTCCATCTCCGATTCCTTCGCGCAATGGATGAGCCGCGCGGGCGGATCGCTGGTGGTGACCACCTATCAAGCCGGCAAGGTGGCGATGATCGGCTGGGATGGACGCCAGGTTACGCTTTTGATGCGCCAATTTGAAAAGCCGATGGGCATGGCGATCAGCGGCAAGCGTTTGGCACTGGCGACCCGCAATGACATAGTGTTGCTGGCCAATGCCAATTTGCTGGCGCGCGATTACATGGAACAACAGCCGGGGCGCTACGATGCACTCTATCTGCCTCGCGTTTCTTATCACACAGGCGATCTGAATATTCATGATCTGGCATTTGGCAATGATGGATTGTGGGTGGTCAACACCCGATTTTGTTGCCTTTCAAGATTAAGTGATGAATTCAACTTCGTGCCGGTCTGGAAGCCGCCATTCTTGACCGACATCGTACCGGAAGACCGTTGTCATCTTAACGGCTTGACCGTGGTCGATGGCAAACCGAAATACGTGACTTGTCTTGGAGAAACTGACGTGGTCGGCGGATGGCGTCCGGGAAAAGCGACGGGCGGTTGTGTAATTGATGTGCCGAATAATCAGGTGATTGCGCGCGGGTTTGCCATGCCTCACTCGCCCCGATGGTATCGCAACCAACTTTATTTGCTGCATAGCGGAGCGGGTGAGCTAATCACCGTTGATCCCAAATCCGGCAAACATATGGTCGTTTGCGCCTTACCGGCGTATCTTCGCGGGCTTGGATTTGTCGGAGATTTTGCAATCGTCGGCATGTGCCAGATTCGGGAAAAGCACATTTTTGGCGGCTTGCGGGTGCAGCAGCGATACCAAAAACTGTTGTGCGGCATCGCGATCATCAACTTAACCAGCGGCAGCGTCGTCGGCACGTTTGAATTCACTTCAGGTTGCCAGGAGCTGTTTGAAGTACAATTCCTGCCCGGCATACTTCGGCCGATGATTCTGAATCTGCAGCGAGACGAAGGAAAGCTAGCATTCAGCGCACCGGAGTTTTCCTATTGGCTGCGGCCGAGCAACGAAATCAAGGATCCACCTTCGCAACAGTGAACGACCCATGATTGAACCCTGGATGGCTGCGCTTGGAACAGGATTGGTGTCGCTGGCGGTTTACGTGCGCACGATGTGCCGGACCATTTACGTTGGTGATAGTGGTGAACTGGCGGCTGCCGTGCACGTCGCGGGCATACCGCATCCGCCGGGTTATCCAATTTATGTGCTGCTGGGAAAACTGTTCAGCATTCTCGTTCCGTTCGGCAAACCGGCATTTCGAATCAATCTTTTCTCCTCATTTTGCTCAGCCATCGCAACTGCGTTTTTAACGTTGACGATTGCATTGCTGGGTTTTGATCCATGGTTTAGCTCAGCAATCGCACTTTGTTTCGCATTCAGCGCTTCGTTGTGGAGCCAGTCGGGCATCACGCGGGTGTATGCGCTGGGCGCGTGTCTATCGTCTCTGGCGACGTTTTTCTTTGTGAAATGGGTTGTCAATCCAACACAAACCGGATGGCTGATGGCGGCGGGTTTGATGATCGGCTTTGGAATGGCCAATCATCCGGTGGCGGGCGTGCACATTCCCGCGATGCTCGCGGCAGCGGCTGTGCATCATTGGCAAGCCTTTACCGATCCGGTTGTGCTGATCCTCTCCGCAGCCAGCGTCTTGCCTGGAATTCTGCTTTATTTTACCTGGATTCCGTTTCGTGCTCGGACCAAACCACCGGTCAACTGGGGCAATATTCAAAATGGCAAAGACTTGTGGAAATTTTTGTCGCGCAAAGATTACTGGAAACATCGCTGGGTAATGGATGTTCACGATGCGATCACCGTCATCATGTTTTATGTCAGACGGGTGGGAACGGAGTACGGCTTTCTGGGATCGAGCGCCATTGTCATTGGCTGGCCGATCATTTTCATGCAATCGCGAGCGATGGGCACGATGGCCGCTGTTTTGATCGTCCTCAATACTGCGTCGATGATCGCCCATGCGCGTCGTGAGGATATCTTCCATTGGACGCGTTACATGATTACATCATGGTATGCGCTGGCGTTTCCATTGGCGTATGGATGGTTTTTGATGTTGCTGGCCGTGCCTTTTGCTGCCAGGCCGTATGCGAGTTTCCTGCCGGCTTTGCTGCTGCTTCTTACGCAATTCCGTAAACAGGATTTGTCACGACATCGATATGCCGATGAGTACAGCCGTCGAATCCTCGAATGCCTGCCTGAGAATGCAACGCTCATTGCGCAAGACGACAATGTAGTCTTTCCACTGATGTATCTGCGTTATGCGGAGAACATCCGCACGGATATCAAATTGCTTGAACAGGGCGTTCACCAACTGGCAGAATTGCGATTCAATCCCAAGCGCGACGCCGTTTTCTGCACGCATTGGCAGCAGGCATTCAACCAACCAGCGACCCCGCGTGGCCCGGGTCTGCGGCTCGTGGCAGAGGGATTGATCTACCGGGTCATTTCAACTGACATGATGTTTCAACCGCGTGATCTTTGGGAAAGTCACATGTTGCCCAACATGGAAGACCCGCGCATTCCGCGAAATTATCTAGCGCGCTGTCTGCTTGGCCATGTTTATTTCATGCGCGGAGAATGGGAAGTGGTCCGCAACGCCGTGACCGCTGCCGCATGGTATGACCGGGCGGCGCGCATGGCGTATGACAACGCGGTCCTGCAATTCAATCTTGGCTTGACCTACGACCGTCATGGCTGGAAACAATTGAGCGATGATGCATTCACTCGCGCTGAAGCGATTGACCGCAAATATCCGCATCCGCGCAAGGTCAAACCAGTTCCATCGGATATGACACCAGGTTCCGCACTCCAGTCTTCGTCACCAAATACTGGTTCTCGATCCTGATTCCGCCGTTCAGTTCGGGGCCATAAATGCCCGGCTCGGCGGTAAAGACTTCGCCTTCCATGAATACATCATCCCATTTTGGATTGAGATGCGGATACTCGTGAGGCTGCAAACCAACGCCATGACCCAGATGATGGGTCTGTTTCTGGCCATGCGATTGTTGATAAAGATCGTCCACGGCTTGGTAAACGTCGCGACATTGCACGCCCGGCTTGACCATCTTCTGGACGATTTCGTGAGCGGCGAGGATGGTTTTCCATGCGTTGTGCTGAGCGTCAGTTGGTTGACCTTGTACGCGGAATGAGCGTGCGTTGTCGGCAAAATATCCGCGGTAGCAGGGCCCCAGATCCAGAACATAGATTTCATCGGCTTTGATCGCGCGATTTCGCGCCGGCCCGCCGCCCGGGCCGCACTTATAGTCATTGCCCAACAGGTCGGTGAGCGGTTCACCCGCCGCTTCGATGGCCGCCAGGTGCAGTTCTCCAAAAACACGCAGTTCGGTGATGCCGGGCTCGATGATCTGCTGGGCTTGGGCGTACATCGCTTCGGTGCATCGAATGGCTTTTTCCATCAGCGCCAGTTCGTCGGGGTCTTTTACTCGGCGCATTTGCCAAAGGCTGGGATCGATCGGCATCGGATCGGCGACGCTCATAAATCCGAGTTGTGAAGTCACCAGTGAAGCATCGGTTCCGATCCGCCGAACATGTTTATCCCTCAGAACTTCGGCGACAGCAGTGGCTACGAGAATCGGTTGTTCCTGCCGCTGGGTAGAGTTCCATTGCGCTTCGTAGGAGATGACCTGATCCGCAGCCGTCTCTTTTGCAGGCTCATTGGCGGTCACGAGCACGGTTTTGCCGTCGGCAAACAGGATGATCGCAGACTGCTGAAGCCAATGCGCGGCAAATCCGCTCAGGTAATAGACGTGTTTCGGCCAGCCCAAAACGGCCGCGTCCAACCCTGCGCCGGCCAGGGGTTCAAGCAGTCGTTTCTGTCGTTTACGGCACCAGTTCAGATCAAGCATGGCCAGATTGTAGCCATTACCCCCATCGGGTGTTCTCTCAATTACTCCCGCCAAGTTTGCCAAGCAATGCTATTTTGGATAACAATTTAGCGTCCCAACCAAAGGGAAGCGATGATACATGATCCCGAACTAGCGACTGCTGCTGACTATGCCGATGCAATGTTGACCGCTCGCCGGGCAAAAAACTGGCTTATGCTTTTGCTTTTGTTGATCCTGCTTGGCCAGCTCGCGATATTTTTTGTCGTTCGATACGACGTGGTCCCGATGAACAGCACCGCGGCCGCGACAATTCCTTCGACTGAGCCGGCAGCGACCCCCGCGCCTTCATTCAATTGGGCAGACGCGATGCAATACCTTTGCGCCGGCTGTGTTGGAATGGGCCTGGTGCTGAACATTCTGCTTTCATTGGTTTTGCTGTTGATCGTCAACATCATGCTGGTGGGGCGACTCATCGGCGTCGGCCGGCTGACCGGAGCGTATTGCTGGTGTCTCGTCCTGCTCGTTCTGCTCTTTCCGTGGCAGGTGTTTTTTGGGAATGTCGGGTTGGGCCAGGACCCGGCCTCATGGAAATGGCCCGGCGTTTTGTATACGTGGGGCGAGTTAAGCCAGCCGATTCATGGCGCCCACTTCGCCGGCGATTTGTCGAAATACGCCATTTTGAAGTGGACCCGTTTTGTCGCGATCCCCGTGCTGGCTGTACTGATTTTGCTGGCTATTCAGGTGAAGAGCAACCGCGGGATGCGTCAGGCGCTGGGCGAAGAAGAGGCGCCAACGCCGAATCCGTGAATTATTAGGCCTCGCTGGCCGATAAGTATCTCATGCGCGAGGAGCGGGGCCAATTTCCCGGAGACATGGTCGTTTACGAACCGTTCACCCTCTGGGGATCGGTCGGCGGCAATGTCAAAGTCATCGAGGGCGGCAAGTTCTATCACCGCGGCAGCATTTACGGCGATCTCACCGTCGAATTCGGCGGGCGGGTGCATATCTTCGGCTCCATCACCGGCAACCTGACGGTCGAACGCGGCGGCAAGGTCATTCACAGCGGCGTGGTGGGCGGCGATGCAATTAACGAAGGCGGACGAATTTTCATAGAGGCGAATTCCAAAGTCGGGGGTAAAATCAAGACACGTTCGGGCGAGACCAAGGTGGACCCGAAGTTCAAGCAAGCAGACCTTTAACGCCGGCCTCGGGGCCGGCAAACGGCCCATGCCAATTACTCCAGAGCGCATTCAGACCGATTTCAACGCCATCGCCCAGTTCACACCCACGCCCGGTTCGGGCATGCGATCAACCTTCACGCCCGCCTGGCGCCAAGCGATCGATTACATCTCTTCCCAGGCGCAAGCCATCGGCTGCAAAGTGCGGATCGATGCCGCGGGAAACCTTCACGCACGGCCGAGCGCCATTGCCTGGGAAGCGCCGGCATGGCTCAGCGGATCGCATATCAATAATCCGCACGGTGTGATTGGAGTGCTGGCGGCGCTCGAAGCTTTGCGATCGGCTCGCGAGGATTTGAAGGTTGCCTGTCCCATGGAACTGGTTGTCTGGGCCGGGGGAGATGTGACATTTGGCCAGCGATTAATCGGCAGCCGTGCTTACGCCGGGCAACTGAGTGCTGAACAACTCGCCGATCTGAAAAACGCACAGGGAATCAGCTATCTCGAAGCCGGCACTGCGCATGGCGTGGTTCGCGAAAAGCTCGCGACGGACCGCCTTGGGCCAGCAGGAGCAATCGGTCTAATCGAAGTGCATATCGAAGAAAGTTCGTCGCTTTGGGATCAGGGATTTAGTGTGGCCTGCGCGATCGCTCTTGCCGGAAAGAGAAATTATCGCTGCGAAATTATCGTCTCTGCCCAGGTGCCGCGCCTTAGTGCCCTGCGCGCTGCCTCCGAGGCAGTGCTGGCACTGGAGAAAATCGCGCACGAGTTGGGAAATGATGTGGCGATCTCAATCAGTCAGTTCATTTGCGAGCCCAATTCGCCGGAGATTCCGCCGCAGCGAATCAACTTTTCGATTGATCTGAAGACGCCGAAAACTCAAACGCTGGCGACAGGCGATCAGAGCATTCGGCGGCATTTTGAAAAAATCGGACAATCTAGACAGGTGCAGCTATCGCTTACGTTGAATGGCACGCAATCGCCGATCGAGCTTGATCCGCGTGTAATTGCCAAGCTCACCAAATCGGCATCCGCGGTCCGATTGGACCCGCTGCCTCAAACCTATTGCGGGCGGATGCACGATGCATTCGCGCTGGCGGGGAATTTGCCTGTCGGATTGCTGGTCGTGCCAACGACCGACGTTTCTACCGCTACAACGATTTTGCTGGAAACGGTTCGTGACCGGCGTTTGGAATGAAATGGCTGACCATCCCGATTACGATATATCCTCTTGAAAACCGAAGAACCAACTTCCGAGGAAATGATTGGCGACTCGCGCTGGTTTCGCGAGCCCAATCGCCGCGAATTGTGGATCGCGGCGGGCCTGTTTGTTTTCTTCGGAATCTTTTTTGTGCTGTTATTTGTCGTTCAACGCGGCTGGTGGTTTCGGTGGGTGATACTCGGATTGGGCATCATCTCCATTTTGCGCGGCCTGCGCGATGCGGTTCGCGCGATTCAAGTGGGGGAATGAGTGGCCGTTTCCTGGGATACATTTGAGCACTTCAAGCAGCGTGGCCTGGACGCTCGCCGGGCGGGTCAGTGGGATTCGGCGCGCGTTTACCTGCTGGAGGCCGCCCGCGCGATGGTCGAGTTGAGCAAGCAGACAACGGACCAGCAATTGCAGGAAGCGCGAACTGCAACCTCTTCGCGCCTGCTCGAACTGGCACGTGACTGCGAATCCGAAAAGAACACGAAGCGCAAACCGTTTAGCGCCCGCCCGCCGAGCGGGGATGCATCCCTCCCAGAGTCGGACGACAAATCAGACACGAAGAATTGGATCGTCCGCGAAAAACCAACCATTCGTTTTGAAGATGTCGCCGGGCTCGACGATGTGAAGGAGGACATTCGTTTGCGGATGCTTTATCCTTTCGAACATCCGCAGCTCGCCGAAAAATTCGGCATTTCTGCAGGCGGGGGAATTTTGCTGTATGGCCCGCCCGGCACGGGCAAGACGATGCTCGCCAAGGCCACCGCCGGGGAAATCGACGCGACCTTCTTCCGTGTTTCACCCGCCGACCTGCTCAGCAAATGGTTCGGGCAGGCCGAGCAAAACATACAGGAACTATTCAACGCCGCCGCTGCGGAAAGGCGGTCGATCATCTTCATTGATGAAATCGAATCGCTTGTTCCCGCGCGGCGGGATGAAGGCTCCAGCGCCATGCAACGCGTCGTGCCGCAAATTCTTCAGGGCATGGAAGGGTTCGACAAGAAAAACGGATCGCCGATCCTGTTTATGGGCACTACGAACGTGCCCTGGCAACTTGACCCGGCCGTTCTACGACCCGGCCGGTTTGATGAGAAAGTGTACATCCCTCTCCCGGACCTGCCGGCACGACGAAAAATACTCGACATCTATCTGGCTCATCGACCGGTTGCTGAAGATGTCGATTTTGACAAACTCGCCATCGCACTTGAAGGTTTCAGCGGCGCTGACATTAAACATATCTGCGATCGCGCTGCCACCGTGCCGTTCCTCAAAAGCATCGCCAGCGGCGTGGATGGTGAAATTACGATGGACATTCTTAAAGGCACTTTCGCGGAAACACACCGATCAGTCACGCGCGAGATGCTCCAAAGATTTGAACAGTGGGCGGCTGCTGTCAGACAGGCATAAATCCATATAATCCCCGCATGCCTGATTTGCGTCAGCAACTTCAAGACCTCTTTGGCCTGGATGATTTTCGTCCAGCGCAGCAGGAAGTCATTGAAGACGTCCTTATGGGCAAGGATGTGCTTTGCGTCATGCCCACCGGCGCGGGGAAGTCGCTTTGCTACCAATTGCCGGCGATCGTCGGCAGGGGCTTGAGCATTGTTGTTTCGCCGCTGATTTCGCTGATGCGGGATCAGGTTGAGCAATTGCGGGAACAGGGAATTAATGCCGAATTCTTGAACAGCTCGCAAAACGCCAGCCAGCAGCGCGATGCCATTGCACAAATCGAAGATAGTTTTGAAGGATTACTCTATGTTGCCCCCGAGCGATTTTCCGCAACTACCTTTCAGCCACTGCTGGCGAAACTCAAAGTGAAACTGCTGGCCATCGACGAAGCCCATTGCCTGAGCCATTGGGGTCACGATTTTCGGCCTGAATATTCGCAGCTCGGCGCGGTCCGTGAAAAGCTTGGCAATCCGCCAACCATCGCGCTGACCGCGACCGCAACGGAAGATGTTCGTGAAGACATTATTCGGGGATTAAAGCTGCGCGATCCGACGATTGTCATCACCGGTTTTGACCGGCCCAACTTGCGATATGAATGCCTTCGCATTTCCAGGGCAAAGGAAAAACAGACGGCTTTACTCGACCTGTTGCACGACATACAAGGCAGCGCGATCGTTTACTGTGCAACGCGAAAATCGGTGGATGAGTTGACGAGTTTTCTGGCCGAGGAGATCAAGAATCGGCCGGTCATCGCTTATCACGCGGGTATGGATCAGCGGAGCCGCGCACGGAGTCAGGAACAATTCATGCAGACCGCTCGCTCCATCGCAGTGGCGACCAACGCGTTTGGCATGGGCATTAACAAACCGGATGTGCGGCTGGTGGTTCATTACAACCTGCCGGGCACACTGGAAGCGTATTACCAGGAAGCCGGCCGCGCCGGACGCGATGGATTGCCCGCGCGCTGCGTGCTTCTGTACAGCTATCAAGATCGAATGATTCAAAAGTTTTTCATCGACAAGATCGGCGAAGAACGAGGTGACGATTACGAACTCATCGCAGCACTAAAAGCCCGTGCCAACGACAAGCTGGAATTAATGGTGCAATACGCCCAATCGCACCGCTGCCGCAGAGAGCAGATTCTCGATTATTTTGGCGATGAAGCCGAGATCGAGAATTGCAATTGTGACATATGCGTTCACGATCAGGCCCCCGGCCGAGCACTCCCGGCTGCGGAGTTGCCTGATGAAGTCGTTACATTGACGCGACAAATCCTCAGCGCCATCGCCCGTCTTAATGGGAGATTTGGCGTCACGGTTATTGCCGAGACACTGGCAGGCCTTGTGAACGATCGCGCGCTGCGTTGGGGATTCACGGACCTGACGGTTTTTGGACTTTTGAAACAATATCCGGTCAAAAAACTCGTGGCGATGGTTCATCGGGTGATGGAATCGGGTTTGGTCCAACAGAAAAACGTTGGTGAAGACAAGCCGATTCATGTGATTGAACTCACCGCAGCGGGTGTGGCAGTGATGAAAGGTCAACAGTTACCCCCTGTTTCGTTGTTGGATTTGATTCCTCGCCGAGACGGCTGGCAAGCGTCGGGCCCCAATCCTCGCGCGATGGGAACCAGCCCGCGGGCTCGATGGGATGATGACGATCAACTTGATCCGATTGTGATCGAGCGATTCGATCGATTGCGATCCGTGCGCATGGAGCTTGCCAAGGCAAGGCAATTGCCGCCTTACTGTATTTGCCATGACAGTACGTTAAAGCTGATTGCCAAACTCAGGCCCGACACACTCGGCAGGCTGGAACAAATCAAAGGCATGGGGCCCTACAAGGTGAAGATGTACGGCGAGCAGCTTCTTTCGGCCATTCATGGCGGTTCGGGTTCAAGCCTATAATTTCGCCCGTATGTCACAGCAAGCCACGTCATTCCGGAGTCATGTCACGCTGGCGTTTTGCGCAATTCTCCACGCGCTCAGCCACGCATACGGGCAATTGCTCGTGCCTTTATATTTGATGATCGTCGCTGACCTTCGGCTGAGCGGGGTGCGGGCTGCGTCGCTCATCGTGACGATTTACGGACTGGCTTATTGCATCGGCAGTTACCCGGCCGGGATTCTGGCGGATCGGTTCAATCGCAAAACGCTGCTGGCGGTCGGATTGATCGGCAACGCGCTGGCGATGATCGCGATGGGATTGACCCGGCAATATGAAATGCTGGTGGTGCTCGCGATCATTGCGGGCATGTTCGGCACACTTTTTCATCCAGCCGCCAATGCGCTCGTGCCGGCGCATTATCCCAAGTCGCCGGGCATGGCGATTGGCTTGCTCGGAATCGGCTCGGGGCTTGGATTTTTCTTTGGGCCTCAATATGCCGGCTGGCGCGCGCAGACCGCGACATGGCATTGGGGGTCGATTGCCGACTGGCAAAGGCCTTGCATTGAAATGGGAATCATCGGAATCACTGTCGGAATTGCATTTCTGATTTTCGGCAGCGAAACATCCGAAGCACAGGAGCGCCAGACCGGCGATGCGATGCTGCCCAATCGCGTGGGCATTGAAGCGGTCGTTCCCAACCTTCGAGGCGAGCATGCGCGAACTCATCCACCGATTTCGGCAAAACTTCGCAAACAGGTCATCGCCATCGCCGCGGTTCTGAGCTTTCGCGATTTTGCGGGCATCGCGACGATTTCGCTTTTGAGCATTTATCTGCAAAAAGCTCACGATTACACGCCCAAACAGACCGGCCTGATCGTTGGATTGATGATGTTGATCAGCGTGATCGTCAATCCGCTTGCCGTTTATCTCAGTCCCGGGCGCAAGCGGTTGCCGGCGCTTTCGATTGTGCTGGTGCTTGGCGGCGTGACCCTGCTATTCGTTCCATTTCTTGCCATCGCGTGGGTCTTGCCGGTGATGTGTTTGTTTCAGGCGTTTCAATTTGGCAGTTATGCGATCAGCGATGCTGCGTTGCTCGAACGAGTTTCGCCCAAAGTTCGCGGCCGCGTGGTGGGATTGTTTCTGACCTTGGCAGGAACATTCGCTTCGATATCGCCTTGGGTGATGGGCGGGTGGACGGACTGGCTTGGGCTTCGCGCCGCGGAGCCGCACGCTTATTTTCCCATTTTCGCCACGCTGACTGGCATGATGTGGCTGGCCAGCATTTCGCCGCCGCTGATCGCCAAGCTCAATGAACCGACTGAGTCGTTGGCCGGGTTGCCGCCGTCAATCGAGGTTCCAACAGGACTCGATCATCGTCTTCCAGCCACCCATCAATGATGGTTTCCTGTCCGTTCAGAACTGCACCAATCGTAAAATGAGAAGGATTGGCGAGGTCGATTTGCCCAGCAAAGAGTTTATCAGTCTTGGCCAGTGCATTTGCGGAAATCACCGGCGTGGGTAATTCATCGACGATTCGAAGAACCGAACCAGCACGGAATATTCGAGCCACGGGTTGAATTGAGTCATCGGTGCCATCAAAAAACAGGCGTGTATCGAGCACCACCAGGCGGATGTTGCCGCTGGGAGAACGGCGCTCATGCAGGAACAGCGTGCCGTCAGTGGGTACGGTCGGCGTATAAAGGATTGAATAGAGCTGATCCCAGGGCCGTGGGATAAAGACCGAACTGCCCGGAATAATCTGCTGGCCCGGCGGGAAAGAGTAGTTAAGGCATTGGTTCTGCCAATACAAAACCTGCAGATACCACCACCCATAAGGTCCATGTCGCCATGCAAGGCCCCCAACGATCAGAATGCACATCCACGCAATGATCAACCGCTTCACGCGACTCGATCGAGAAGGGCGGGGTGCATATTCAAGGGCTTGCGGATTATTACCATCCATGGCCGGGGAAACTTTCCGCCAATTCATCGGTCTGTCAAGAACCGGTGCCGTGCGGTCGAGAAACGTCATTTCCGAGCCGAAATTGACGAGAATTTGATAGTCCCTCAGTCCGCCGCTACCATTCACGGCAATGATCTTGACGGCCTGCTCCATTCGCTGCGTCTGTACCAGCGGCCTGGCGTAAACGCCTGGGCCGCCGTCCTTTCGTCGTTTGTTTCTGGTCCAGTTGAATCCTTTACTGATAATCTATGAATCGAAACGAACTGCATGACCGTCTACCCGCGGTGGTTGAAGCGCTTTTGCAAAGCGGCCAAAACCACCCGCAGATGCGCCATCTCGATCGTGTTTATCTTCCCGACCGGGACAAGATCATCTCTGCGATCCAGTTGATGAGGCAGTTGCTCTTCCCTGGATTTTTTAACGGCCAGGGTCTGACCAAGGCCGCGCTTCCCGCTCGACAAGCCGAGGTTTTGAAACAGGTCGCGGACCTGCTTTACGATCAGGTTCGCTGCTGCCTGAGATTTCGAGAACATATCCCCGCTGCTGTGACCACCGCTTCCAATTGCGAACATTGCGATGCCGAGGCCGGGGATCTGATCGCCAAATTCCTGGATAATTTGCCTGTCATTCGCGACACGCTTGCAACGGACGTTCAGGCCGCCTTTGATAGCGATCCGGCTGCGACCAGCACGGATGAAACAATCTTTTGCTACCCGGGATTGCTCGCCATCACCGTGCAACGACTTGCCCACGAGTTTTACAACGCGGGCGTGCCGCTGCTGCCGCGCATCATGACTGAACATGCGCACTCGCTGACGGGGATCGACATTCATCCCGGCGCCAAGCTGGGAAGAAGATTCTTCATCGATCATGGCACGGGAGTGGTCATTGGTGAAACCACGACGATAGGCGAGAACGTCAAGATTTATCAAGGCGTGACACTGGGCGCATTAGCGCCGGCGTTTGGGCAGTCGCTGCGCGGACATAAGAGACATCCGACGATTGAGGACAATGTCACCATCTATGCCGGAGCAACGATCCTGGGCGGCGACACCATCATTGGGCAAGGGTGCACGATCGGGGGTAACGTGTTTATCACGGTCAGCGTGCCACCAATGAACCAGGTGAGTGCTGAGCCGCCCAAGTTACGTTATCGCGATCGGCGACCGCGTCGGCTGAAGCAGGAAATGATCGATTTCCAGATTTGATGAGGCCACCAAACGCCCGAATGTTGCCGCCACGCCACATCCGGAATGTTCGGACCGGACCGCACGCTGATTACCGGTCCGGCATAGGGTTTGAAGTGGGTGAAAGCATATGCGTCGTCTTGCGATCATCTTCATGCTGGCTTGCGTAGGGGGGTGCGCTACTTCTGCACATAAGCAGATGGCAGAACGACCTTTACCGCAATATGCCCCGGCGGCAGCGTCAGCTTTGGCCTTTGACCCGCCCGTGATCGCTGGCCAGCCGGTGGTCGATACGAGCCGTGAAGGCCGCGCCACAGAGGCGTTTGCGGGCTATGAATCGCTCACAGAGACGTTTTTCTATCTGCGGACCGATGATGACCAGCGTGACTTCTTCGGCAACCGGGACGACCTTTACGAACGCCGCGCCATTTCCACCAAAATCGGGGTCTCCTATCGTTAAAATCGCCGCAATTTGACAGCGGGCGATTTACTTGGCATTTCTCAGTATCTCTTGCAGGCATCGCCTGTTGGGAAAAATTGCTTGAATTTCAATCTCGGGTCAGAGATGATATTTAAGTCCGTTTCCCATCATGCGTTAAATGCTCTCGGGGTCTGAAAACTATGGCAACGATCACGAAGAAAGAACTCATCGACCGAATTGCCGACGGCACCGGGGGCCGCCGAGTGCAGGTTAAACGTATCGTCCAGCAGTTTTTGGATGAGATCGTTTCCGAGCTTGGTAAAGGCAACCGCTTGGAATTTCGAGACTTCGGTGTGTTTGAAACCAAGCTGCGAAAGGCCCGCAAGGCTCAGAATCCTAAAACACTCGAACCGGTTGAGGTTCCCGAGAAACGCACGGTCAAATTCAAGGTCGGCCGGCTCATGAAAGCTCGGCTGGGTGAACTGTCCGGGGCGGTCATCGACGACCAGGCGGAAGATGTCAGCGATATGTCCGCAGACGATGATGACGACGATGACGATATTGCAGAATAGTCCTTGCGATTCGCTTTAGTCTGAATTTCATTCTCTCATTCGAATCCGTTTATCTCTCGTAACGACAATCCCATGCCCCAAAACGACTGGCTTGCCCACTGCTCTGAATTATTGAGCGGGCGATCCCGGAGAAATCTGCTGCGCAACCGAAAAATCGTTCAGCCTATTGATTCAACTCACGTTGAGATCGAAGGGCGGCGATTCATCAATTTCTCCGCGAACAACTACCTGGGGTTGTCGCACCATTCGCGAATGATCGAAGCGCTTCATCGATCCCAGCACGCTGGGACCGGCGCGAGCGCTGCGGGACTGATCAGCGGATATACCCAGCTTCATGCACAAGCCGAATCGACACTCGCTCGGTGGAAAGGCACCGAAACAGCAGTGCTTTTTCCGAGTGGTTACCAGGCAAATCTCGGTGCTGTTCAAGCGCTGGCCGCCATCGGGGAAACATATCGCAATGGCGCGCGGTTTCTGATTGATAAACTTTCTCACGCTTCGCTGATCGATGCTGTGCGCGCGACAGAGTCAACCCTACGCGTATTTCCACACAATGGAATCGCCAAATTGCGCAGGCTTTTGGAAGATGCCGATGGCGATCAGCTTCAAATTGTGCTGACTGAATCCATTTTCAGCATGGACGGAGATGCCGCGGAATTGAAACAAATTGCCGATCTCAAGCGAGAGTTTCCCTTTGTTCTGCTGCTTGATGAAGCGCATGGCAGCGGAGTTTATGGCGACAATGGTGCGGGTCTTGCCTCGGAATCAGGGCTGCAAAATACGGTTGATATTTCAATCGTAACCTTGAGCAAGGCAATCGGAATCGCCGGCGGGGCAGTATGCAGCAGCACTGTTTTTCGAGATGCGATACTCAATTTTGGCAGAGCGTATATTTTTTCCACCAGCGTGATGCCTGCCGTTGCTGCTTGTGCAATTGAAGCCGTTTCCATCCTTCGAGATGAGCCACAAAGGCAAAAAAGGGTGCGGAAGCTTTCAACATATGTACGTGCGGAATTGGAAAAATCGAAACTCAATATTCCGCCGGGTGATTCGCCAATCGTGCCGGTTATTTCAGGTTCGGAAGAATCCGCGATGAAAGCTGCCGAAAGATTGCAGAAGAAGGGTCTTTTGATATTCGCCGTGCGCCCACCCACCGTGCCGAAGGGGGCCAGCCGTTTGCGGGTCACATTGTCATGCGATCATACTGATGCGGAGATCGAACAGTTGCTGGAATCGCTCAAAAAGCTCAGCTCATAAGAGGCGGCCGATGGTTGGGATATTGTTCATGGGCCGCAGCAGGCGTTCGCTGGCAACGTGCAATTGTTTTTTCCACAAGATTGGCAGGCGGATCATCGACAGGCATCTGTCCGATCAACTGCAATACCGACTCAACGACACACACCCGGTCGGCCACCGATTCGCTGCACGCGCCTTCAACCCCGGTTTCCATCAGCAGGTCCAGAGCCTGCGCGTCTTTTTCAAACAATTTTTTAGGCATAATGCACTCCCGTAAGAGGTGGAGGCAAACAAAGTCGGCCTACGTTCATATACATCTGAACCTCAGGACCGTTGGCAGACACAACGCTTTTCTAACCAAACACGCGAGCCTAGAAAACATCCATGAACGTCGCGAGTTGACTATCACTGCCCCATTCTTCAAGCCTCGACAACAGTTCCTACGATGCCGAAGGCCCACGGTTCAACATTTTCCAGCGTTGCGCAAATTCAGCTACTGCCGAGTGTAACCGCGATTTAACGGTCCCAAGCGGGATATTAAGCAAATCCCCGATCTGTTTATATGGGAATTGATGGAAATAGGAGAGCAGCAGGATTTCCCGCAATTGAGCGGGCATGCCGCTGACAACCTTGTAAACACGGTCCTGTAACTCGCGCCGTTCCATGGGTTCATCCGGCAGGGGAACGACGGCTTCCATCAGGTCAATGTACTGCTCTCCATCTTTATCATCAGAATCGATTGTCGCCTGCAACGGGCTGGTCGGCCGGCGCGATTGCGATCGAAGCAGATCGCGCGCCTTGTTGGCAGCGATGGTGAAAAGCCAAGGCCTCAAGCGACGCTTCGGATCAAATTGATCCGCCGATTGATGCACCTGCAGGAAGGTTTCCTGAAAGACATCCTCAGCCGATGCGCGATCGCCTAGGAAGCGCACGAGAAAGTGATACAACTCTTGTTGGTAACGTGAAACCAGTTCAGAGAAACTGGCCTTATTGCCCGCGCGATAATCGGCAAGCAGTTGTTCGTCGGTACGAGCAACCGGATGAGCGAGATCAGAACCAATGCGCTTGGAGACTGGATCCCTGGCCAGTTTCTTCACGAGGTTTTCCGACGGGCGAATCGTCACCGGACCTCCAAGGTATCTCCGCTGAAGATCATACACCAGATCGTTCATTGAATACCACTTAAATACCGGTATCCTACAATCTCACTCCAACGCGATATCATATGTCCATGACATCCGACATTTCCGCAAAGGCTCATTTTTTCGACGCGATGCCCACGGAATTCGATGATTGGGTGGCTTCCTGGGACTGGCCCGGATACCGGAGTCAGCAAATACGGAACTGGGTTTACGAAAAGATGACCGCCGACCCGGATGCGATGACCAACCTTGGCCGGCTGGATCGTAAACATCTGGCCGGATCGGTCGATTTCTTTACCGCAAAAAACGTGGTGCACCAATCCAGTAATGATGGTACACAAAAGCTGCTGCTTTCGTGGTCCAATGGTGCAACCGCCGAAACGGTGATGATCCCCGATGGCGACCGCCGAACCGCTTGCATTAGTTGTCAGGTCGGTTGTCCGGCAGGGTGTAAGTTTTGCGCCAGCGGCGTTGGCGGCGTGAAAGGCAATCTCACTGCCGGGCAAATTGTCGAACAGGTTTACGCGCTCAATCGCCTGCTGGCACCGGCCGGGGAGCGCATCACCAATATCGTTTTCATGGGTATGGGCGAACCCTTGGCCAACTACACGAGCGTGATGAAGGCCGTGCGGATTTTGCATGACCCTAAATGCTTCAATATCGGCGCGCGAAAGATCACGATCTCCACCGTGGGCGTCGTTCCCAAAATGAAAGAGCTCGCGCGAGAGGAATTGCCTTTGAACCTGGCGATTTCCCTGCATGCTCCAAATGAAGCATTGCGAAAAGAATTGATTCCCTGGGCGGAGCATTTTCCATTAAACGAAATTCTGAATGCAGCCCGTTATTACTTCGATCAAACCGGCCGGGAGATTACGTTGGAATATATCCTTCTGGCGGGCGTCAACGATCGAGCGGAGCATGCCCGGCAGCTCGCCCAGGTTTGCAAGACATTGCGGGCAAATGTCAATTTAATACGATACAACGAAGTTGAGATGCTGCCGTACGGTCGACCTGCAGCGGCGGATGTCGTTGAGTTTCAGTCGATCCTGCGCCGCGCGGGGGTCAATGCCCACGTTCGCAAAAGCCGCGGTCGCGATATTGATGCCGCCTGCGGTCAGCTTCGCCGCCGTGAGGAGCAACGCCAGATCATTACCATTTCAGGAGTACCGGTCACATGATCCGATTTTTAGTGCTTGCATTTTTTTCCTCGATCTTTTGTCTTTGCGGCGGCTGCGCAACCCTGGTTCGCGGAGATTCGCAAAAGGTTGACTTCGTGACCGATCCTGCCGGTGCCACCGTCAATGTGAACGGCACCGCCTATATCTCGCCCACCATCGTCACGATGAAGCGCAAGCAAGCGTACACCATCACCATCTGGGCGCCTGGATACCAGGCGATCAAGTTTGAATTGAAGTCCAGCTGGGACGGCGCGAGCATCGGCGACCTGCTCATGCCCGGCGGCAGCGTACTTGTGGCAGTCGATACAGTGGTCGGTTCTGACCGCAGTTTTAACAAAATGGCGACCATCAAGCTCGCCAGGATGACCGGCTCAAGCACTCAACCGGTGACGATGTATCAATATCGTGGCAAAATATTGGCTGAGCCGGAATATCGAAAGGCCGTCAAGGAATTAGAGGCGTATCACGCCAGAAGAAGCGACTGAATTGTGGGAAATCCCGCACGGATTGATTTTTTGAACTGCACTGAAAACGTCGGAGCGCACCTCCGCCGTTCGCACACGTCCCATAGGTGCTCGCCGGGATTCACGTTGATGGAAACGCTGGTGCTACTGGGCATCATTATCGTGCTGCTCAGCATCTTTATTCCCTATATTCAGTCGATTAGAGAGACGAGCAAGCGTCTCACGTGCGCGGACAACCTGCGGCAAATCCGCAGCGCGCTTCAATATTACGCCAGGGACAACAACTGGGACTTTCCGCGCATTCGCTATGACGCCCAGAACAATCCAAACGGATATACAGCCTTCAGCGGGCCCGATGCGGACAATCCATTTGCAACAGATTCGTCAGTTCAACCCAACGATGTGACCGCCTCGTTGTGGCTGTTGGTGCGGAATCGATATGTGAAAGATACGCGAGTATTCATCTGCCCCAGCACCGATGGGGCTCGCGATGATTTGACCAACGCGGCGGGTACACCCGTTGCGCCGGAGAAGCGAGGCAATTTCCGCGGGCCTTCCAACCTGTCGTATTCATATGCATCGCCGTTCAGCAGTTCGCCGGGGTATCGACTCAAACCAGACCTAGTCGCCTGGGATTTTGCAGTGCTGGCGGATCAGAACCCCGGTTCACCCGCGGCCCAGCAGCCCTTTGATGCGCCAATGAGTCTGCTCAGCCGCGCCAATTCATCCAATCATGGCACTGCCGGGCAAAACGTTGTTTACGGCGACAGCAGCGTCAGGTTCCAAACCACGCCATATTGCGGTGTCGGTTATTTCAAACCACCGGGCGATAACATTTACACCGCCCGTGCTGCCGTGCCGACCACTCAGCCAACGTCCATGCCGATCAACACAATTGGCTTCGCCGGTCCAAAATATGCGCCGGTGAGCAACGACGACAGCTATCTGGTGCCGACCTCGGAAGATATGCCGACCGCGTCCATTCCTTACCTTCCGCCGACGTCGGCACCTGCCACAACTTCGACCAGTGCACCTGCGACGACCGCCACTGCGCCGGCAACCGCGCAATAGCCGCTTTACGTCCCGCTCTCAAAGTCCTACGATGGATCGAGCATGAATCGAACCATTCCCGAGACGATCGGGCGGCTTGTCGCTGCGCCCGAACTGCGCAATCTTGCGCGCTCTTTGAACGAATCCTGCGCTGTAACTGCTTCCGGCTTATGGGGCAGCAGTGTGGCGGTCGTGGCGTCAGCGTTGCGCAAGGAACTGGATCGGCCGGTCCTGCTGATCTGCGGGCATCTCGACGAAGCCGACGACCTGGCTGACGACGTCGAACTCTTCACCGGCTCAAGGCCCGATGTACTGCCCGCACTGCAACTGGCGACCGGCCTGGGCCAGGTCAGTGAAGAACAAGCCGCCAATCGCATGAGACTCATGCTGATGCTGGCGGGCGATGATCCCAAGCCGTCGATGCTCATCGCCCCCATCCAATCCCTCATGCAATCGGTCCCCAGTCGCGATCAGCTATCGCAATTGGTTCGAACCTTGCGCACCGGCGATTCCCTTGAGCCGGAAAAACTGATCGTTTGGCTCGCCGAGCACGGCTACAACCGACTCGACCAAGTTGAAGTGCCCGGCGATTTCGCGGTTCGCGGCGGAATCATCGACATCTACATGCCCGGCGAATTTGACGGCGAACAGGTCGGCATGACCGTCCGGGTCGATTTCTTCTGCGACCAGGTTGAATCGATCAAACGCTTTGATCTGGACACCCTCGGCTCGCTTGGCAACATCGATTCCGTTCGCATCATCGATCTGAAGGGCAATTTGCCCGAGGCGGGGGAATCAACTCATTTGTTTAATTTTCTCGATCCTCGAACGGCGGTGCTGTTCTGGTCGCCGCTGGAAATCGCCGAGCAAGCCAAGAGCTACCTCGATCGTCTGGACGAAAATGCAAAAGGGATCTACCCGCTTGCTGCGTTGCTCAAACAGGCGGGCGGATTTTCCAGGGTTGAACTCAGCCAATTCGCGCAGACCAGCCAGTCGATGCCCAGTTTTCTCGCTGGCGAGCAAGTGCCGCATTTTGATCTGCCGATCAAATCGCTCGAGCGGTTCGAAACCGAAGCAAAGAAGGCAATTCAGGAATTATCCGAGCTGGCAAATGAAGCCATCATCACGGTCTTTTGCGAAAACGAAGCAGAAATCACTCGCTTTCATGAACTGATCGACCATGAAGCCGCGGGATTGTGGAACAAGCTCCAGGTTTCCATCGGATATCTGCATCACGGGTTCATGTGGTCGCCAGCCACGGCGGATGTATCGGGCAAACCGATCGCGCTGCTAGGTCATCACGAGCTATTTCACCGTTACGAACAGCGGCGACGCGTCAAGAAAGTCATCGCATCCCGGCCCGTCGATTCGTTTTTGGATTTGCAGGTTGGGGATTATGTCGTTCACGTAGCCCATGGCATCGCGAAATTCACGGGTATTCAAACGCTGAACAAGGATGGGAAGACCGAGGAATACCTCACGCTTCGTTTCGACGGCAACGCGGTGCTGCATGTTCCTGCTGCACGGATCAATCTGATCCAGAAATATATTGGCGGGTTTCACGGTTCACCCAAGTTATCTCACCTGGGCAGCGGGGCGTGGGAAAAGCAAAAAGCCAAGGTGTCCGAAGCCGTCATGGACATGGCGGCAGAATTGATCGAGGTGCAGGCGGCCCGTGCGGCGGAAATGGGACTCGCTTATCCGCCTGATACTGACTGGCAGCGCGAGTTTGAAGCAGAATTTCCATACCAACCCACTCCCGACCAGATCGTCGGCGCTGAGGAAATTAAACAAGACATGAGCAAGCCCAAGCCGATGGACCGCCTGTTGTGCGGCGACGTCGGGTACGGCAAAACCGAACTCGCCATGCGCGCCGCTTTCAAGGCCATCGAATACGGCAAACAGGTGGCGGTGCTCGTGCCAACCACCGTGCTCGCCGAGCAACATTTCCGCTCATTTCGCGAACGTATGGCGGATTATCCGTTTACCGTTGAATCGATCAGCCGATTTCGAACAGGCAAAGAGCAAAAGGACATCGTCAAGCGATTGGCCAAGGGTGAAATCGATATTCTCATCGGCACGCATCGACTGATCAGCCAGGATGTAAAATTCGCCGACCTCGGGCTGGTCGTGATCGACGAAGAACAACGCTTTGGCGTGACCCACAAGGAGCGTCTCAAGCAGCTTCGTCGCACGGTCGATGTGCTGACGATGTCAGCCACGCCGATTCCGCGAACATTGCACATGAGCATGCTCGGCCTGCGCGATATCAGCTCGCTAACGACCGCACCGCAGGATCGGCGAAGCATCGTGACCGAAGTCATTCCTTACGACAATCAGCGAATCAAGCTGGCCATCCTGCGCGAGCTTCAGCGCGAAGGGCAGGTCTATTTCGTTCACAACCGCGTGCACAACATCATCGAGATGGCGGATGAAATTCATAAGATGGTCCCCGACGCCAGGATTCTCATCGGCCACGGACAAATGGGCGAAGGAGAACTCGAAGATGTGATGGTCAAATTCATTCGTCACGAGGCTGATATTCTGGTTTGCACCACCATCATCGAATCCGGCCTGGATATTCCCAACGTCAACACAATCCTGATCAACAACGCCGACCGGTTTGGCTTGAGCGAACTTCACCAGCTTCGCGGTCGCGTCGGGCGGTATAAACATCGCGCGTACTGCTACCTGCTTTTGCCGCCCGATCGACCGGTCACACCAGTGGCCGCCAAGCGATTGAAAGCCATCGAAGAATACTCGCACCTCGGCGCTGGATTTAAGATCGCCATGCGCGACTTGGAAATCCGAGGCGCGGGTAACATTCTTGGTCTCGAGCAGTCAGGCCACATCGCGACCGTCGGCTATGAAATGTATTGCCAGCTTTTGGAAGGCGCGGTTCGACAGCTCAAAAACGAGCCCAAACCGCTTCAGCCCGATGCTCACGTCGATATCGGAATTACTGCAATCCTGCCCAAGACCTACATTGCAGCCGACCGTCAGCGGCTGGATTTATATCGCCGGCTCACGCGATGCACCGATCTGGACATGCTCAATCAGTTGACGCAGGACATGACCGATGCGTTTGGTGAGCCGCCGCGACAGGCGCTGGTGCTGCTGGCGCTTACCGAATTACGTCTCCTGGCCGGCATGTATGGCATTCAAAGCATCATTCGCAAAGAGCCGGATGTCGTGCTGACCGTCACGGACGCCGCCCGCGCTCAATTGGTTCTAGCTGGAGCGCCCGGTACCTTGCGAGTCATTGATGAAAAGACCATTTATCTGCGAATGCCCACGAGCTATCTGGAAGGGGAGATTCTTCTGATGACGCTGCGAAATTTGATGCGATCCGCGCACGATCGAATTGTTCGAGGTGAATCGCCGATTATCAGTAAGAAGCCGGAACCGCGAAGGCAGGGTGTGACGAAGTAATCCTGAACCGCATAAGACTATTCAACTTTTCCCCATTGCACACATTGCGAGCCCGCTGACATTGTCCGCACCGCCGAGAAATGGAAAAAACGCACGGCAAAATATTGGCGAAGAAACCGCCATCCCCGCCAATCGGCAACCGATGCTTCGCCGCCGCCATAACTGTTGATATTCGCGTCGCAATGCAGTTGCATCGAATTCCGTGCCTGCGCGAATTGATGTAATCAATCTCTCGGCCGCCAGTTCAGCACTGCACATGGCCAGCCCCATTCCTTCGCCTCCGATTGGTTCAATAGCGGCTGCAGCGTTGCCGATCGGGATTACTCTCGCTTGTGACATGGCCGTCCCGGCCATGCTGCTGGTTCGCACGGGCGGCACGCCCGTGTCACGGATGTTCACGCCAAATCGTGGCAGGGGAGCCGCCAGCCAATCGCTCGTGCGATGCGCCGGGCCCATCTGTTCTTTCAACGCAACGTTTTCAGCGAAGATTTGCTTCATCATGCCGTCCAGGTCGTTTTTGTGTTGCTGGATACGTGCTTGCGGAACACTGAACGCAAGATTCCATTGTCCGCGTTCGATGGGCGCGATGCCGCCATAATGGCCTCGCAATCCGAATAGTTCGATGGCATCACGTAGGGAATCAACATTCGCGAAATGCGATTTAATTCCGAAATCCCCAGTTGGCCGGGCAGAGCCTTTGCCATCCGCGACCAACACATACGCGGGCGAAAGTTCGAGAATTTGATTGGTTTGCAAATCTCTCACACGAACCTGTTCACCAGTTCCTTCACAACGCGCAGGCTGCAATATTTTCACGCCCGCCGCGATGGCTGCGTCCAGTAGAAACTGATCGAGCATCAGCCGCGAAATTCCGAGCATCGGACGCGGCAAATTTAATCGTGCGACTTCTCCGGATGGTGCAAATAGAATTGTTCTTTGAAGTGGGGCGGGTTGAAGTAATTGCAGCGGCGCGCTCAGCCGCAAGCGGTCGAGTACATCGATGCCGACGGCACTGAGACATTCGCCGCAGACTTTATCGCGCGGAAAGCGGTGTTGTTCGATGAGGGTGACTGGCAGGCCGGCCCTGGCGAGGAGAATCGAGGCGACACAACCGGCCGGCCCCGCGCCGATGACAAGCAAATCGTTCATTTACGAAGTGACCGCTGCCGCCGGCATTCCGCCGCCGGCGCGGGCGCGCAGGCTGTCCATCATGTCGCGCACTTCCTTGGCCATCTGCGTATTGGGGAAATCGCGCGTGATGACATCGGCGATCTGCAGAGCATCGCTCCACTTGTGATCCTGCACCGCCAGCGAAAACTGCGTGCGAAGCAACGCGAGTTTTTCCTTGAACACGCCACGAGCCGTTTCCTGATAGGCTTCAGCCTCGGTTGGAGTCAGATAACCGTCAAGCCGCTTGAGTATTTCGATCGCGCCATCGACATCATGCCGGCTAACTGCGTCGTTCCAGCTTTCAATCAGTTGCTGCTTATGAGCCTGGCGGCGGTTTTCAACTTCCTGCGGCAGATTGGCGGCAATGTCGTGCCCGGCAAACTGGACTGCAATTTTCTGGGCTTCCTGAAATGCCTCTGTCCATGCTTCGCCGCGCACGTGCCGGTCAACGATGGCTGATGCTTCGGTGATCTGCCGGCGAACGACATCCTGCTGCTTCAGTTCGATCTGTTTGCGGAACTGCTCGGCCTCGCCCTTATAGCCGAAGTTCTTTTCCATCTCGTTGACGAGCGAAGAGGCTGCCTCCCAGCGTTGAGCCAGGATTTCCTCCTGAATGGCCCGGCGAAGGGCATCGGAATCCTTTTCCCGGAATGCGACCGATTTGGCACGATCGCTGAGTAGCTGCTGTTCGCTGATCAGGTTCAGCATGATCGAAAATTCTTCGAAGCGTTCGTTGAGGGTGGTCAGCGCCTTGTCGGTGCGTTCGACCGCGCTATCGTGAAGCGTACCCATAAGCATCGCCAGCGGCCAGGAGATCAATACGACCACCAGGCTGCCAGCGCCTGCGGCGAGCATCGTCCAATTATGGGTGGAAGAAGCGAGATAAATCCCCAAACCCAGTGTGCCCAACGAAACGATCAAGGCCACTACATACGCCCCGTTCAATCCGCTGGATGACTGCTTGTCCACGTGCCACCTCACCTGGTGTTGAGAGAAGTTTTGACTCAGGAAGTGTTCGCTATGTCCAGTTTAGCGAGCTGGTGGGGCAGGGTCAATTTATAACGTGGCATTCTGACGTGCTGTTTCGGTCTCGGCTGCCTTTTCGGCGGCATCCTGGACCAACGCGCCAATACGGCTAAATCGTTCGCCGCTCAAGATCAAGAGTAGCGCCCAAGCCCCAACGATACACCCTGTAACGGTAATGTACTCCATCATTCCATAGATCGGCCGAAAAGGCAGAGAACATTGCGGAATTCGAAATCATCGGAATCGACGTCGGAAGAGCACTATTATTGAAGTGCCTTTTGATCACGGCCGGCATCTGCGTAAGCTGTACTGACCCCCCAGATAGATCAAATGAACTCGCTCTCGATGATTGTCTGGAAGGGAGCTCCGAGTTTACAAGTCACCCTTTAGAAATTTTTTTGCAGGGTCCACAATTGCAGGGTAAGTTTATTTCCATGGCGCAACCTTCACGGGGATTCAAACTGGGTGCGATTGTTTGGGCTTTGGGAATTGGCGTTGTTATCGTCATATTGGCAGGATCAGTCATATTGCCAAGCACCAAACGCGCCCGGATCGATTTGGACGAATTAAGGCAGCGTAGTCAGACCGCGGACGCAGCGCCAAGCACTAATCAAGAGATCGTTCCGACCACAAGTCCCATTGCGGACAAATAGTTGAGTCTCGTGCACGCGCAAGAGGAGAATCGGCTTGGATATAGCCTGGCAAATCCTGACGGCCGGAGCGAGTTTCCTGCTTTTGTTTCTCATGTTTCGCCCGCTCGAAATCGCCTTCGCCGCCAAAGCGAATCAGGGATTCTGTCGGCCGTTTTGGCGGATGGATCTGTGCTATCTCCTTGGCGAATATATGCTCTTCAATGGAGCCGTCTTTTGGATGCTCAGCCAGTTGAGTCCCTGGATTTATGCCGCCACGCCCAGCAAATTGCGAAATTGGGTCGGATCGCTGGATCAATGGGCGCAGATTCTACTCGTCATTTTGGCTGGGGATTTTCTCATCTATTGGGGACACCGTTTGCAGCACCGGTTCGATTTTTTGTGGCGATTTCATTGCATCCATCACAGTGCTGAACACTTGGATTGGCTGGCTGCTCACCGAGAACATCCGGTCGATTCGCTCTATACAATTCTGCTCGTCAATTTGCCCGTCTTCGCATTAGGTGTTCCGATCAAGCCATTGGCGTACTTCGCGGCATTTCGGGGTTTGTGGGCGATTTTTATCCATTCCAACGTTCGCCTGCCGATTGGACCGCTGAGAATGCTTATTGGTGCGCCCGAACTTCATCACTGGCACCACGATCGAAATCGCTCGGCCGGCAATTATGCGAATGTTTCACCTTTGATGGACATTTTGTTCGGAACCTATGTGTGTCCAGACCACGAGCCGCTTGCAGTTGGAGTGAGCGAATCGATTCCTAAAACCTACTTCGCACAGTTGATATATCCATTTCGCAGACGAAATGTGACTGAAAAGGAATCGCCCAGCAGCACATCTATAGCCTCATAAATGACTTATTTTCGGCGAAGCACGGCGACGAATCCGCCGTCGTGGTAGGTCGTTGGGGCTGGGCTCAAACCAGGTAGCGTGCTGTGCATCGAAACCATTTCATAGTCGCGGTGAGTTTGAAGAAATTGTTTTATTCGATCCTCATTTTCCTCCGGCCAGATGCTGCAGGTGCTGTAGGCCAGCAGTCCGTCGGGCCGAAGATAGGCGGCTGTGTCGTTGAGGATTTCATTCTGGAGGCTGGCGAGCGATTCCAGAGCTTGGGGAGTTTGCGAATATCGCGCTTCAGGCCGGCGCGCGAGCACACCGCTGTTGCTGCACGGGGCATCCACGAGAATCCGGTCGAATGCGCGGGCCTCGAGGTCAACCACTTCTCGCAGCAGCCGAGACTCAACCACCGCGATATTCGCAATCCTACGAAGCTGAATCAAATCTCGCAGGGCCTTGCATCTATCATGTGCGGGATCGACCGCCATCATCGATCCGCTATCTCCGATTAGATCGCGAACCTGGAAGGTCTTGGTGCCCAGCCCCGCGCATCGATCAAGCACCGATTGCCCGGGCCGAAGATCAAGGTGATTGATGACTGCAGCCGCCGTGGCGTCTTGAACCTGCGCCAAACCGCGCGCTGCCCAATTCGCAAAGGTCGCGCGCCTGGCGGATTCAACGATGACGATGCCGGACTGTTCGTGTGGCTGAATGGTGACGCCATCAATCTGCAATTGCTCGATCAATATTCCTGAAAACAGCCGTGCCAGTGTAGGCGGTTCGGAATTGTCATGTTCGCAAAAGCGAATCGCATCGGCTTGGCCAAGCTGCGTTGAAAGACGGTCGAATAATTCCGGCGGGTGAGACAGAACGATTTCCGCATATCGCCGCGGGTCAATTTGCTTATCCGGCAGCGGCACATTCGGCTCGCGAGTGGCCCGCCGCAATACTGCGTTGACGAAACCGGCGGATGTGGATCGGCCAAACCGTCTGGCCTGGTTAACAGCCTCATCTACTGCCGCCGATGGTGGAATTCGATCAAGAAATCGAAGCTGAAACAGCCCGATGCACAAAATCTTGCGGACCAGATCGTCAATCTTCGAACGCTCGGCGTAATGCCCGATGAGATATTGCAGGAAGATCAGATTCTTGATGACTCCAACTCGAATTTGTTCGGCCAGCGCAAGATCGCGAGGATCGCTCGGAGGTTCAACGCGCCGGCGAGTTCGATTTGCTCGCCAGCCCGGCAGCGCGCTGCGGTCAAGCTGCCACAAAGCATAGTCGCGGGCGGTGCTCATCAGATTGATTCGAGTCGCATGCCGATACGCCAGGGATGCCCGTTGGCAAAGGCGCGAAGCGGCATGGGGCGTTTGCCTTCGGGTTGGATTTCAACAATTTGCACCGCGCCGGAGCCGGTCGCAACCGTGTCGGGTGAAATGATCTCGCCAGGAGCGCCGCCGCCATCAACCGGACGAGCTCGTACCAACGTTGCTCGGCCACATTCATCCGATTCCATCAACCGAACATGACAACCCGGCCAAGGATACATCCCTCGAATTTGCCTGGCGATCCTGTCGGCTGACTGAGTCCAATCAATGTTCGCCGATTGACGTGAAAGTTTGGGCGCCCGCGAAGCCTGCGATTCATCCTGTTCGGTCTCGACGGCTTTGCCTTGTTCAAGCTGTTGAATGACGTCCATGACCAGGGCCGGGCCGTCGGCGGACAGTCGATCATGCAGTTCACCGGCTGTTTCGAGTTCGCCGATATAGAGGCTGGATTGCCTCAACATTGCGCCCGCATCCATGCGCGGGGCAATACGGATGATCGTATTTCCCGAAATCGATTCGCCCGCGAGGATGGCGGCATTGATTGGCCCGGCGCCGCGAAACTTTGGCAATCGAGAGCCATGCAGGTTGATTGCTTTGAATTTCGCGTGATCGACAATGTGCGGAGCGATCTTTTGGCCAAACGCAATGACCAGCAACAAGTCGGCGGGGGGGAGCTTTTCCTGATTGAGGTTGGCGGTTTTGAGTAAGCGCAAGTCGCGCTCAGCGGCAAGCCGCGAGATGGGCGTGGGTGTCAGATGTCTGCCGCGACCGGCGGGACGGTCCGGCTGGCTGATTGTCAGGACGATCTCATGGCCGGCATCGAGCAGGCCGGCCAATGTCGGTATTCCAAACTCACCACTGCCGGCAAAAATGATTCGCATGAGATGGATCACGTGAACAGGAAACACCCGTTCATTTCTTTTTAGACTTTGATTTTGGCTTTGTTTTTGGCCGCGGATGTTCCGCTTCGTATTTCGCTTCAAGTTCTTTCAAAGCCTTGCGAGTTTTCAATTTATCGCCCAGTCCCATGCGGTCGGTGATCATCACGCCGTTAAGATGGTCAAACTCGTGCTGCCAGACGCGGGCAATAAATCCGCTCTGAATTTCGTCGATTTTGTTCCCTTCAAGGTCTTGCGCCAGCATGCGCATGGACTTGTTGCGGCTGACTTGCACGTTAATGTCGGGAAGGCTAAGGCAACCTTCTTCAGCAGTCTGTTCGCCATCCGGATCGGACAATACGGGATTCACGTAGATGCGGTCATCGCCCGGTTCGCCAGTGGCATTCATGACAAACAGGCGAATGTTTTTTCCGACCTGTGGAGCGGCCAATCCAACGCCTTTGGCCTCTCGCATGAGTTCCAGCATGCGCATCGATAGTTCCTTGAGTGCGGGCGTAAACTCCCTCACCGGTTCGCTGGTGCGGGTCAGCCTTGGGTCCGGCCAATAAATAATTTTCAGTTCTTCGCCCATGCACTTCGTGGCAAGCGTTAAATCGAACCCCTATAATCGATGCGTAGACAGTAGATCATTTTATTGACAGGTTCAACGCCTTGCGTTTACATTGCTTTGGTAATAAGGAACTTGCAGCCGTACTCGTCACGGTTTTGAGTTAGGAAACAGACAGTGTCAGAACTACCCCTAGGCTATCAACCCATCCCCGAAGAAGATCGAAAAAAGGCCAAAACCTTTTTTGATCGTGGCAACACTGTTGCCGGTACTGGGCAATACGACTACGCCATTGAGATGTTCATGCAGGGGCTGAACATCGACCCGGATGGCGTTGAAGGGCATCAGTCGCTACGCGACATCTCCCTCAAGCGAAAGGCCAGTGGCGGCAAATCGCTTGGCATGTTCGAAGCGATGAAACTCAAGCGCGGCGGCAAGGACGACAAGGGCAACATGATCAATGCCGAAAAGCTGCTGGCTTTTGATCCCGGCAATACCGATCACATGCTGAGCCTGATGCAAAGCGCGCTTAAGGGCGGCTTCTACGACACCGTCATGTGGATTGGCCCGATCCTTTTCAGAGCCAACACCGACGGCAGCAAGCCGGATTACAATAAATACATCGCGTTGCGCGATACGTACAAAGCCCTCCAGCAATGGAAACTGGCCAGCGATGCGTGTCAGGCAGCCCTGAACATGCGCCCGGACGACATGGACCTGATCACCGAACTGAAAAACCTCGGTGCCCAGCACACGATGTCTCAGGGCAAGTATGACAAAGGTGGCAGCTTCCGCGATTCAATCAAGGATATGGACAGCCAGCGCAAACTCCTTGAACAGGATATGGATGTACGCAGCGACGACATGATGACCCGCGCCATCAAGGACGCTGAAGCCGAATACAACGCCCAGCCCAATGAGCCCGGCAAATTGATGAAGCTGGTCGAAGCCTTGCTGAAGACCGAAACACTGGAAAACGAAAACCGAGCAATTGATCTGCTTGCCGCAGAATACGATAGGACCAAGCAGTTTCGATTCCGTTTCAATATTGGCAAGATCAAGATTCATCAGCTTGTTCGTGCCGATCGTCAGTACCGGGAGAAAATCGCGAAGAATCCGCAGGATGAATCATTACGCGAGGAGTATCGCAGCTTCTTCACCAATCGTGCTGAAGAAGAACTCAAGGAATATAGCCTATTCGCAGAAAACTATCCGACCGATCTGACGCACAAGTACGAAATGGCTCGCCGGTTGTTTGCGTTGCAACGCTATGGTGAAGCAATTCCCGTATTCCAAACAGCCAGGCAGGATCCAAAGATTCGGGTCGATGCGAGCACACAGCTTGCCCGAGCATTTCTTGAAGCGGGATTCGTCGATGAGGCCGTCGACACATTGCGGGCACTCATCGAAGAATATCAGTTGAAGGGCGACACTCGCAGCAAGATCATGTATTACTGGTATGCTCGCTCTCTTGAGCAGCACGGCGACACCCCCGCAGCCATCAAGGCGTACAGCCAGGTCGCTCAGTGGGATTTTAACTACCTTGATGTGCAAGCCAGGATCAAACGTCTTCGCAGCAGCGGACCAACACCAGCCGCTTGATCCCCTCTCTGCCTTGCCGTAATCCATCATTGGGTTAGATTCCATGTGGTGCATGCGAGGTTGTTTGCTTTCGCTGCAAAACCGGTGTTTGGCTCAATTGAGGCCGTATCGGATGCCCAAGGCAAACCTCCGCTTCGTTTCCCGTCTGGAACCAGTTGAACCGCCTTGCTCCATGCGTCGAGCCTGTCGCATACCCCGCAAATGGCGATTGCGTTCGTTGTAATGGGGTCTGCTGGACTTTTGGCGACGGGCCGATAGAGTAATCGCCCTTTGCGTGGCCGATGGTCGGCAGGCATTATTGAGGAAACAACGCCCGTGGCACACTCTCTATCAGCTAAGAAGCGAATCCGTCAAAGCATCAAACGTCGCGCCCGCAACCGCGCCCGCCGTGAGACGATCAAGGAGCAAACCAAGACTTTTTTGGGTGTTTTAGGCAAGGGAGATTTCTCCAAGGCCGAAACCGAGCTGCGCAAGGTCGTGCAGCGACTGGATCAGGTCGCATCGAAGCACACCATTCACAAGAACACCGCGGCCCGCAAGCGCAGCCGCCTGACTCGCAAACTCAACGCCGCCCGCGCCGCCAAGACCGGCGCAGGTACCCAGGCCGCGAAAGCCTGATCGCGGCCAAAACTTGAGAATGACCAATGACCAAATCCCAATGACCAACAAATGACCAAGCTCTAACGACCACTGGGATTTCCGAATCATTGGTCATTGGATTTTGGTGCTTTGTTGGTCATTGGATTTTGGTCATTTGCATTTCAAGGAACAGCCATGCCCGAAGCAATACCCACCGTGATGGAACAGATCGTCTCTCTCTGCAAGAAACGCGCGTTCGTATATCCCGCCAGCGACATCTACGGGGGCATCAACGGCTTTTGGGATTACGGCCCACTTGGCGTGCTTCTGAAGAACAACATCCGCGACTGGTGGTGGCGCAACATGGTCGAATGTCCGCCCATCGGATCGGATGGCCATCCGGTGGAAATGGTGGGAATTGATTCCGCCATCATTCAAAATCCCAAAACCTGGGTTGCCTCGGGGCATGTTGGAGGCTTCAGTGATCCGATGGTTGATGACCGGGAAACCAAGCAGCGATATCGGGCTGATCATGTCATGGTCTACGTTCCCAAAGACGGGAAGGGCAACGCGTTCGCTTTTCTGCCCGGCGAGCAGGATGTGGCAGAAAAGAAAATCAAGCGCGATGCCCACCGCAATCCGACCGATTACGACACCATCCCGCTCACGAAATTGCCTCTGGATCAATATGGCAATATCGTCGCACCAGCCACCAAGACGGCAGGTACGCTCACCGAACCGCGCGCTTTTAACTTGATGTTCATCACCTACGTCGGCGCATTGCAAAGCGACGAATCCAAAGCCTATCTCCGACCCGAAACCGCTCAAGGAATTTTCCTTAACTTCAAAAACATCGTTGATACGACGCGCGTGCGTGTGCCATTCGGCGTGGCGCAAATCGGCAAGAGTTTTCGTAACGAGGTTACGCCGCGAAATTTCATCTTCCGCTCGCGCGAGTTTGAGCAGATGGAAATGGAATGGTTCTGTCATCCTGATGAAGCCCGCAAATGGTACGATTTCTGGAAAACCGAACGCATGAAATGGTGGCGCTCGCTGGGCGTGAGCGAAACCAATCTTCGCTTCCGCGATCATGAGCAGGATGAACTGTCTCACTATTCAAAGATGACGGTGGATATCGAATATAAATATCCATTCACCGCGCCCGATTTCGGCGAGCTTGAAGGCATCGCCCACCGCGGCGATTATGACCTTACTCAGCATCAGAAGAATTCCGGCCAAAAGCTCGATTACTTCGATCAGGAATTGCAACTCAAACTGAAAGAGCAGGGGAAGAGCGACGAGGAAATTAAAGCTGCCAGTCGATATCTGCCCAATGTCATCGAACCAGCATCCGGTTTGACGCGTGCTGTTCTCGTGCTTCTTTGCGAGGGTTATACGCCCGATGAAACCCGGCCGAGCAAGATGTATATGAAATTCGATCCCAAGTTTGCCCCGGTTAAATGCGGCATCTTTCCGCTGGTCAACAAGGAAGGCATGCCCGAAATTGCCGAGAAGATCTATCTGGATTTGCGGCAGCATTTCACATGCGAGTTCGACGCCAAGCAATCCATCGGCAAGCGCTATGCCCGCATGGACGAAATCGGTACGCCTTATTGTTTTACGGTGGACGGCCAGACGCTGACCGACCAGACCGTAACGGTTCGCCATCGCGATACGCTGGCACAGGAACGCGTCAACACAGATAAATTGCTGGGATATTTGCGCGAGCGGATCGCCGGTTGAGCAGCCATCGGGTTTGCCGATAAGATCAGGATAATGGACGCGACCCCCTCGACACACACACCTACTTTTCGGTGGTTCCCTGAAGGGTTGATCGTTCTATTTCTATTGGCTGGAACGATCGGGCTTTACGCTCGCGTCGTGCACTTCGATTTTGTCGAATATGACGACCCGGATTACGTTTCCGACAACAAGCATGTTGCAATCGGCCTGACACCAGGATCGATCATCTGGGCATTTACGACGAATACGAGCAGCAATTGGCACCCGGTAACCTGGCTGTCAATCTTGCTGGACGTGAGCCTGTTCGGCATCAATGCAGCCGCGATCCATCTCGAAAACGTGCTGATTCACGCTGTCAACGCGGTGCTTCTATTCATCCTGCTGCTGAAATTGACCAGCGAGCCCTGGCCCAGCGCCTGGGTGGCAGCCATGTTTGCCTGGCATCCGCTGCACGTTGAATCGGTTGCCTGGATTGCCGAGCGAAAGGATGCGCTCAGCACGTTTTTCCTGTTCTTATGTTTTCTCGCGTATTACCGTTATGTACATAAACAGACCGGCAGAGCATATATAACGGTGCTTTTCTGGTTGTTCCTTGCATTGCTCTCCAAACCAATGGTTGTGACGGCACCTTGCCTGATGCTCTTGATGGATGTCTGGCCATTGAAGCGGATTTTAAATCCTGAACTGGCGCCTCCGCGAAAATTGGGACACTCGCCGATCGGACGCCTGGTCGTCGAGAAGCTTCCGATGTTTGTCTTGGTTGCCTTCAGCAGTTTTGCGACCTATATTGCGCAATCTACGGGAGGAAGTGTCGGCTCACTTCGCGGATTGTCGATTCCGGCGCGCATTTCCAACGCAATTGTCTCTTACGCGACCTATTTGCGGATGATGGTTTATCCGCGCGGCCTGGCAATATTTTATCCACATCCCGCTTATCTGCCGGGCAGTCATATTTCGATTCAAGCTCTGATCGTTGCTTCTATCGTACTTACCGCCATCACCGTCATCGCGATTGTCCTTGCGAGAAAAATGCCTTGGCTGCTCGTTGGATGGCTGTGGTTTCTGGGCGCGCTCGTGCCGGCCATCGGATTGGTTCAGGTTGGCATGCAGGCGATGGCGGATCGATATTCATATGTTCCGCTTGTCGGAATATTCATTGCGATTGCCTGGACATCGGAAAAATTCCTGCGCAAAAGCGGCAGGGCGGTCGGGGCAGCCTTGCTGATCCCGATTGTGATCGTCTGCTGGCATCAAATCGAAACATGGCGAAACACTCAAACCGTGATGGAACACGCCATCGCGGTCGTGCCGAATAATTACGTTGCTCATGCCAGCCTGGGCAAGGTCTTTGATGGTCAGGGTCGTACCGAGGATGCGAGGCATGAATATGAAGAAGCGCTGCGCATCAAGCCCGATGATCCGCTGTCTTTTTACAATCTGGCATTTCAATATCAGTTGAAAGATGATCTGCCGGCCGCGATCGATCTGTATTACAAAGCTATTTTGGCCGACCCCACCTATACTGCCGCGTTTAACAATTACGGCAACTTGCTGATGCGTGTGAATCGCACGGCCGACGCGGAACAGGCGTATCGAATAGGCATCGCGCGGGGCGGCAAAGACTATCCCCAGCTTTACCACAATTACGCAATCTTACTGGCTCAGCAGAAACAATACGATGAAGCGATCAAACTCTGGCAAACTGCAGTCACTCTCGATCCTACTTATGCAGCGGCTCATTTTCGGCTGGGACAGGCCCTGATTATAGAAAAACGGTTGAAGGAAGGAATCGACGAGTTAAAAATGGCGGCTCGGCTCGAACCCGGCAGTGTGGAAATGCTGACCAATCTGGCGTGGATTCTGGCGACGCATCCCAATCCGGCGTTTCAGGATGGACCATTGGCTGCTGATCTGGCGAGCACGGCTGTCGAATTGACCCACAATACCAATCCCGGCCCGTTGGATGTTCTGGCGGCTGCAGATGCGAGGATTGGGCAGTTTCAGCAGGCTGTGCAGTTTGCCACACGTGCAGCCGATCTGGCGGGGCGGCAGGGCAAACTCGACCTCGCCAAGGCCATCCGCCAGCGGCTGGAACTCTATGAGAATCGTCAACCATATTCGGCGGGACAAACTCCAACGACCGAACCGTCGGAGGCGGGTGGAAATCCCCATTAGTTCCACCTTGTGCCCACTTGCCGTGCGAGTATAACTTCATATCCGAGGCGGAGCTGGAACTGTAAATGTCCATACAGCTCGACATTTTGGCTTTAGAGCCATTCTACGGCGGCATACGACGCATCATGCTCGAAGCATTGATGCGCTATAGTCGTCACCACTGGACCGTCCTGAAACTGCCACCACGCCGAATTGAACGCCGGCTGTCTGCTGCCTCCGTCTGGTTTTCCGAACTCCTGACCCGCCATTGGACCGGCAGCATCGATGTCCTGTTTACCAGCGAAGCATTGAACCTGGCTGACCTATACAGACTTCATCCCGAGCTGATGAAAAAACCGTCAGTCGTCTATTTTCACAGCAATCAATTGCCCAGCGAGGATGGACCTTCCGGCCCCCTTGATCTGGTCAATTTGAACACCGCAATGGCCTCGACGGAGATCTGGTTTAACTCGCTTTTCCATCTGCGGACATTTTTATCGCGAGCAACGGCGTTGGTGAACCGCCATCACGAGATCGCCGGTCAAAATCCCGTTGCCACCATGGCGGGCAAGGCTCATCTCATGCCGCCACCCGTGGAAACCAAGATGTTTGGCGAAATTACCGCCAATGAGGTTCTTTACAGAAATAAGCGAAACATCTTTCTGGAGACCCGCGACGCGGACCTCAAGATCCTGAATACAACCTTCGGAATGCTGCGGCGGCGGGGGGAGAACTTCAACCTTTTCACGGTCGGCCCAGTCGAGGGATTGATGGCCGATGTACCTCGAACCACCCTGCCGGAAAACGACGAAATGGCGCAGTGCCGCGCCATGCTCAATTGCGGAATCTTTCTGAGTTCCAAAATGGGCACGCCTTTCGATCATTTCGCGGTTCGCGCCCTGGCCGCCGGTTGCTGGCCGCAATGCCCGGTCGATGCAGTTTATTCTGAGCTTATGCCCGAAGTGATGCACAGCCCATGCCTGTACGAATATGCGCCGGACACCCTGGCCGGGCGCATGCAGGACCATTGGCATCTGGAGCACGAACACAATTACGAATACGCGCTAGGCGAATTGCTTCGACGGTTTGACCCTCAAATTGCGTGCAAAGCCATCGACGACCGCCTGGACGAACTGGTCATTTCGCATTCCGTGTTGGGCAGCAGCACGTCATCGGGACCATCCGGCAGATGAAATTCAATCGCCTTCCGCAACCACCCAACTCCCCCGCTACGTCCGATAATCCATGTTATGTTAAGTTCGATGTAATCCGTCGAAATATGGGAATCGCCCGGTCCTGACGGTCGATTCTTTAGAGCGGTTTTCAGATGACTGTACACCTATCCTGATGAACAGACGGAAACGAGGCAGGAAGTGGCCGATCATTTGTGCAAAAGCTGTTGCGTCGCCGTCGTGATTCCGGTTCGATCGCCGCAAAGCCCCATGGCCGCGGCCCGACGCCCCGAATTGGCGAACGAGATCGGCGGCGGCTGCGCGACTTGGTCAGCGCCGAACCGCGAACCGGCGCAGCA
>DASZXJ010000179.1:0-34040 GCA_035545895.1 Tepidisphaeraceae bacterium
GAAATCCGAATGACGAAGATCCAGTGACCCGCGGCTCCTTTGTTGCGCCATGCCGACTCATTTCGCGCAATTCCCAAATCCGCAATCCGCAATCCGAAATCTAAAATGCCCACGTGTCATCTGTGAAATCTGTGGATCAAATTCTTGTCTGTAGGCTCCATGAAACTGCACAAAATTGCGCGTAATGTGACGAGTCGGACAAGCGGATTGGTCGATGAAATGCGCTGAATTTTCGCGCATCTGTTCGTTTCCGCAGTGACATCCACCGTGTAAAGCCGCCGACGGTGTCGGCGGAGGATTTCCTCAAACAATCCCAAAGCGCTCCGCTTCGCGTCGCGGCTCAGTGCCCATGAGTTGAAAGTCCATGCCACGTTCAAATTGCACCGGTAGCTACAATTCCCTTGACGCGCCGTCCGGTGCGGCTATTCTCAATGTTGTGATGATGAAGATTGGCTTGTCGTCCGCGTTTTTCGCGATTGCGGTTGTAGATACATCCGCCGACGGGTCCGCGTGATTTGAAATCTCCGTTCATCAGCGATATCAGACCCGTTCCGAAACTGGAGCGGGTTTTTTGTTGGATGTGGGTGCAACATGGTCATTCCATTGGCTCGGCGAATGCAGCAGGTTCGCCGTTCGTTTGTGCGTGAGATTCTCAAGGCCACGGCGAGCCCGGACATCATCTCCTTTGCGGGCGGACTGCCCAATCCTCGTTTCATACCGGTGCAGAAAATCGGTCATGCGATCCAGGACGTTCTCCGCGACGATGGCGCCGCCGCCCTGCAATACACGACCACCGAGGGTTATCCCCCTCTGCGACAGTGGATCGCCGGGCAATATCGCGCAGTAGGGCTGGACGTTCACGCCGACCAGATCATCATCACCAGCGGGTCACAGCAGGCATTGGACATGCTCGGGAAGGTGCTCATCGATCCAGGCGATCGAGTGATCGTCGAAGATCCCACTTACATCGCGGCCATGCAGTCATTTGGAATGGTTGAGCCGGCGCTTTGCGCCGTGCCGGTGGATTCGGAGGGAATCGATGTCGAAAAACTCCGGCTCGTTATCAACAACGCGAAGATGTTTTACTGCATGCCAAATTTTCAGAATCCATCGGGCATCAGTTACAGCGCCAGCCGGCGCGCGGAAGTGATCAACGTCCTTAAAGGAACCTCAGCGGTTCTGGTCGAGGATGACCCGTATGGCCGCTTGCGGTTTCGCGGTGAGGACCTTCCGCCGATGGCAACCCAATTGCCCGGACAGACCGTGTTGATGGGATCATTTTCCAAGATCATTTCGCCCGGCATGCGCCTGGGCTGGATTTGTGCACCCATGGAATTGATCGAGAAATTGACCATCGCCAAGCAGGCGGTTGACCTGCATTCGGAAAACCTTGGACAACGGGTGATGCATCGGTTGGTGAGCAGCGATTTCTTCCCCGGACATTTGCAGCAGATTCGCGATGCCTACGGCCGGCAGTGCGACGCGATGCTGGCTGCAATCCAGCGCTGTCTGCCCCGCGAGTTTCGCAGCACTCGACCTGACGGCGGGATGTTCCTCTGGATTACGTTGCCACCGAAAATGTCGGCCATGGAACTGTTTAAGCGCGCCATCGAAAAGAAGGTCGCCTTCGTCCCCGGCGATGCGTTCCATGCGCACGGCGGCGGAGAAAATACGATGCGGCTGAACTTCTCAAATTGTGATGAACAACGCATCGAAGAAGGAATCCGCAGACTGGGTGAGGTGACAAGATCGTCTTTTTAGCCACTGCATATTTCACGTCCCACGGCGATTACCGAACAATGCGATGTGCAATCTCGGACAAAATCGAAAGCCGGTGGTTTTGCAGACATCGGCAATCCAGCCCGCGCGCGAATGGAGCGTGGCTGCATCAATCCCTTCGGGCATCAGCAGCACATCACTGGGATGCCAATTTCGCAAACGACCTAAGATCGTATGCACCTCGCCAAGATCGGCTTCGCTGGAAATAACGAATTTAAGCTGAAAATCGTCTGAATTATCGATGAACTGCTGAATGACCGGAATATTCAGGCGCTGTTTTTCGTGCATGTCGGCAAACTGATTCTGCAATGGCGTGGAATTGCGAAGTTTGGGCGAAAGACTCGCCAGATCGAGCTTCATCGGCTTATAAATCGTCGCGGCGGTTTCCAGCGTGATGTGATAATGCCGCGATTTGAGTAAATCGGACAGTTCGACGATATCCGGCATAATCATTGGCTCGCCACCGGTCAGAACGACGTGGCGGCATTTGAATTCATCGATTCGTTTCGCGATTTGATCGGCTGCAATGTCTTCTCCTTCGGGGTTCCAACTGGCGTAAGGGGTATCGCACCAACCGCATCGCAAATTGCATCCGCTGGCGCGCACAAACGCCGAGGGCACACCCATCAGCTTGCCTTCGCCCTGGATTGAGTAAAAAATTTCAGCGACTTTCACTTATCGAATGCTAGCAGGAACATTCAATTCTTTCATTGCCTGCGAAACCTTCAAAATAGCCGATCGACAATGGCGTGTCATCGTTTTTGCCGAATATGGGAAAGAGGTACTGGCGCATTTTCAAATGTGACACGGGCTTTCAGCCGGTGCTCATGGGCTAAAAGCCCATGCCACGTTCAAATTGCACCAGTACCGGAAAGAGCAACAAATGGAGTCAGGCCATGAACACCATGACGCCGCCAGGGGACTGGTTCGGTCGGGAGGATTGTCGCTCCGTTATCACGCGGCTTTTGATCCTGAAGTCCAGTTCCGTCCAGCCACGTCGGGCTCATTGGGTCATTTCCTGGTTGAACGATATACCGCTTTTATCTCATATCAACAGATGTATCGCGGATTCGATATTGCTTACGAAACTTGGCCGATTCAAAGAGTCCCAATTCACCTGGACCGAAGCCTGCTGGATCACTATTTGCCTGTTCTTCGAGGAGTTAAGCCCGTCCGCGCCCACCTCTCACCGGGGATTTACGACGTTGCCATCAGCCTGCCTAAGAGACAGACTTCCGCGGTCGCATCGGATACACTACTCCAGCGATGCAACCGGGGAACTGACTATGTCCAAAGCCCATGTTGACCCAGCGGAGCTTCGACGATTTGCCCAGGACCTGGCGCGATTCAATCATGAATTGCAGACTCTCGTCGGCGGGCTGACCGCGCGAATGCGCAACCTTGAAACAAGCTGGCGCGATCAGGAACAACGCAAGTTTTCCGAGGCGTTCGAGCAGACCGTCAAAGTGCTCGCCAACTTCATGGAAAACTCGCAGCAGCATGTCAGTTTTCTGGGGAAGAAGGCGGCCCTCATCGAGGATTATCTGAAGCAGCGCTGAAATGGCTTAACGGGATCGGCTTTATGAGTGAAGGCGTTCGAGTTGAATCGATCGATGCGCTGCGGCACATGCGGATCGCGCTATTCAAGTTTGCCGAAGCCACCAATACGGCACTGAATGACGCGGAATCGGAAATGCGCAACATGCTCAATTGGCTGGAGAACGAGCAATACAGTCATTGGCAGAGCCAAATTCGCAACCGAAACGATCTGCTTCAGCGCGCCCAGGAGGCGCTGCGGATGAAGCAGGTGTTCAAGGATTCCTCTGGCCGAACACCGACGGCGGTCGAAGAGCAAAAGGCCGTGCAGGTCGCGAAAATGCGTCTGGAGGAAGCGGAGCAAAAATTTGTCACCGTCAAAAAATATACACGCGTGCTGATGAAGGAAATTGACGCATACAAGGGAAGCGTCCAGCGGCTGGCGACCACAATTCAGGTGGATATTCCGCAGGCGGCGGCGACACTGGATGGGCTGCTGACGAGTTTGGAAAACTACGTGATGCTCGACCCGAGCGGGCGCGACGTCGCCCCGCCGCCGCAGACATCGCCGCAGGAGCCGCCGGCTCAAGGATAGTTTCATGGGTGTATACGAAGGACGAGGAACACTGGCCAAGGCGCTGAAGCAGTTGGAGACTCGCTGGGCCGAGACGCGGTTCAGTTGGGACGATGCGCGGGCAAGGGAATTTGAACAGCGGTTTCTGGTGCCGCTGCGCGGGGACATGATGACCGCGGTGACGGCAATGGACCAGATGGCGGGGTTGATGACGCGCATCCGCCACGAATGCGAGTGAGATTTCATGCACGAATCGGCCGAGGCAAATACAACGCCGGACATTTCGAATGAATTGAACGCCGCCAGCGACGTGCAGCGAATGGCGCTGCGCGACCTGGTGAGCCTGTCGGAACAGTCAGCCGCCACCGAATTGGAGATCGATCGGCTGCATCAAACACAACTCAAGCAGGCTGAAAAGCAGCTTCAGACGTCGCTGGAGGAGATTCAGCAGGCTCACGACGCTCGCGCTCAGGAAGTTCAGGACGAATACAGCCGGCGGCTCGCGCAAAACGCCGAACAGTTGGGCCAGTCGATGGCGGAACTGGATGCGCTGGACAAGTCGGTACGGTCACGATTGGATTATGAAGCCGAAACGATCGGCAACGACATCAAATCCAAATTGCAGCAGGCGGTGTGGCTGGCGGAAAGCGTTTACGAAGCCACGCAAAATCAGATCGCCAAGGAATATAAAAAGGCCAAGGAAGACCAGGGCAATCGCACGACCGAGCTGGAAGAAATGGAAAAGCAGGCGCTGAGCCTGTTGTCGTTGTATTCGAGCAAGGATTTGGCGAATTATTCGCCGCCGGCGGAAGAGACAGCTTCCGAAGGCGATGCGAAAGTGACGGTGGACGCGCTGGCCAAAGCTGCTGAGCCGCAGGCGCCCGCCGCCCCGCCGCCCCCGTATCCGCAAACGCGGGATTCAATCAAGCAGCGTCTGGCCGAACTGGATCGATTGCAGGTTCCGCGGCTGTTTGTCGGATTTCGGCCGCTGATCCTGGTGACGGTGATCTGCATCCTTCCCGCGTTCATCACGCAATGGGTGACCGGGGGCATGCCGTTTGATGTCGGAACGTTTGAGCCGAAATGGAAAGCCGTTGGATATTCGCTCGGCGCTTCGGTGCTGTTTTGCATCATCGCGGGGATTGTCCTGCGGATTGTCGGCAAGTCGCAGGTGCGAAAATTGTATCTGCCCATTCGCGAATCGCTGGAAGACGCCCGGCGATCATCCCAGGCCATCCTCGCCGACGCGCGGGCCAGGCGTGAGAAAGCGATCACCCACGCCACGAAAAAGCGGGACATGGAAATCGCCGGCGCCAAGGAGAAAGTCGCTCCGTTTCATGCCCGTGCCGAAAAGAATCGTCACACGGCCAGTCAGAACCAGAAAATCGATTTCGATCGGCGATTGGCCAAAATTCACGAAAAACGAGACAGTGTCCAAACTGAAACTGAGCAATGGAAGCAGCAAAGCGAAGCGCAGGTCGAACAATCGCGCCAACTGGCAACGACGGCCGCCCAGACCCGGCACGACGAATCCATCGCGCAAAGCAATCAGCAATACGAACACAACCGCGTGGAATTGAAGCAGCGATGGAACGACGGCCTGGCGCGGATTCAGACGCCGATCGAGCGTGATTCGCAATCGAACGACGATCAAACCTTGTTGAACTGGGACGACCCGCAATGGAAGCAGTGGTCGCCGCCGCGAAAATTCCCGGCGCGTGTCCGCTTTGGCGAGCTGCTGGTCGATTTGAAGCTGATTACCGAGCGATATCCGCGGCAATTGGAATTGCCGCCGACTTTTTCCGTGCCGGCGACGTTGTCGTTTCCGCATCAGGCGTCGCTGCTGATTCACACCGATCACGCCGGCCGGGCTGAGGCGATCCGCATCCAGCAAATGGTGATGGCCCGCCTGCTCACACAACTGCCGCCCGGGCGCGTTCGATTTACAATCATCGATCCCGTCGCGCTGGGCCAGAACTTTGCCGGGTTTATGCACCTAGCCGACCACGATGAAGCGCTCGTCGGCACGCGCATCTGGACCGAATCGGAACATATCGAGCAGCAACTGGTCAACCTCACCGAACACATGGAAACGGTGATCCAGAAATATCTTCGCAACGAGTTCGCGACGATCGACGAATACAACGCACAGGCGGGTGAATTGGCCGAGCCGTATCGATTCCTGGTGATTGCCGATTTCCCCGTGCGATTTGAAGGCGATGCGTTTCGACGCCTCAGCAGCATTGCCACCAGCGGCGCCCGATGCGGCGTGTTCACCCTGATCGTTCGCGATACACGCCAGCCGTTGCCCAGCGGCGCGCACATGGACGAACTTGAAGCCCACAGCATCAACCTCGTGCGCAAGGGCGATGGCTTTATGTGGAAAGATGATATTTTCAAGCAATTTCCGCTGGTGCTGGATGCTCCGCCGAGCGAGGAATTTCTGACGGATATTCTCGATGTCGTCGGCAAAAAGGCCAAGGAAGCCAAGCGGGTGGAAGTCGCGTTCTCAGCGATCGCGCCGCCGGACAAGGAATTGTGGTCGGGCGACAGTCAAAGCGAACTGGTGGTGCCCATCGGCCGGCTCGGTGCGACGCGATTGCAGTTAATGAAGCTTGGCCGCGGAGTCGCGCAGCACGCATTGATTGCCGGCAAAACCGGTTCGGGCAAATCAACGCTGCTTCATGTTGTTGTGACGAATCTGGCGCTGTGGTACGGGCCGGACCAGGTCGAGTTTTACCTGGTGGATTTCAAGAAAGGCGTGGAATTCAAGACTTACGCGACGCACGCCCTGCCGCATGCCCGCGCGATTGCCGTTGAATCGGATCGCGAATTTGGATTGAGCGTCCTGCAACGGATCGACGCCGAGTTATCCCGCCGCGGCGAAATATTCCGCAAACTCGGCGTGCAGGATTTGGCAGGCTATCGGCAAACCTCCGACCAGCCACTGCCGCGAACGTTGCTGATGATCGACGAATTTCAGGAATTTTTCAGCGAAGACGACAAGATCGCACAGGAATCCGCCCTGCTGCTCGACCGACTCGTGCGCCAGGGACGCGCGTTCGGCATTCATGTACTGCTCGGGTCACAAACGATTGGCGGAACATCCGGGCTGGCGCGCAGCACCATTGGACAGATGGCGGTGCGCATCGCCCTTCAGACCAGCGAAATCGATTCGCAGTTGATTCTTGGGGATAACAACTCCGCAGCTCGCTTGCTTTCGCGTCCAGGCGAAGCCATTTACAACGACGCCGGCGGGCTGGTTGAGGGCAACAGTCCGTTTCAAATCTCATGGCTGCCGGATGAGGACCGCGAGGTCTGGCTTGATCGTGTGCGCGAATTGTCCAGGCAGAAACCCACTCGGCATGCCGAGCCGGTCGTTTTTGAAGGCAACGCCCCCGCCGACATCGGTAAGAACAAACAGCTTGCCAGATTGATCGATTCGGAAACCGTGAATCGCCCGGATGCTCCGCTTGTCTGGCTTGGCGATCCGGTCGCGATCAAGGAACCGACCGCGATCACGCTTCGCCCGCAAAGCGGATCGAACATCCTGATCGTCGGCCAGCAGGAGGAATCAGCGATGGCGCTGATCTGCTCGGCAATGATCAGCCTGGCAGCGCAGCATCCGCACGGCTCGGCGAAATTTTATCTCCTGGATGGGACGCCCGCGGATTCTTCGCTGGCGGGCACGTTGCCCAGAATGGCGGCCGCCCTTCCGTTTGAAGTGCAGAACATCGAATGGCGAAATATTCCGCAGGCGATTTCCGAAATTGCTGCCGAAGTGCAATCGAGGCTTGGCGATGAACGCACCGACAGGCCCTTTATTTACTTTTTTGTCTATGGCCTTCAGCGATATCGCATGCTGCGCAAGTCCGAAGAGAGCTTCAGCTTTTCCGCGGACGATGCGAATAAAGCGCCAGCGACGGACAAGCAGTTTTCCGACATCCTGCGTGAAGGCCCCGCCATGGGCGTGCATGTCATCACATGGGTGGATACATCGGCGTCGCTGGAGCGAACCATGGATCGCGGCACGATGCGCGAGTTCGATCATCGCGTGCTTTTCCAGATGAGCGCAGCCGATTCGAGCAACCTGATCGATTCGCCACTGGCCAATAAGCTCGGCTTTCATCGGGCATTGGCGTTCAGCGAGGAGCAAGGCGTCACCGAAAAGTTCCGCCCCTATGCCCTGCCGTCAAAAGACTGGATGGCTCATGTCCAACAAAGCCTGAAACTAAGAAAGTGACCGATTTTCAAACACTTCGGCATCCGGCCATGCCTTCTCATTGTGGAGAGCGCGATGATCGACGACATATCGCGTTACATTTGCGAGATATCGGTGGTTGTCCACCCACTGAATGCTGTACTGGTGGCACAGCCTTTCCAGGCCATGCAAAGTACCGCATGGGCTGGAAAGCCCATGTCACAACAAACGCTCCTTTTTCTTCAAATTGCGCGGTACCCACGGGGCAGGCAGTGCACACTCGACTTCGAATTCGCCGCGTTACAATCCGGTTTCGTTCACCGCCACGCCGTGCGCCTTGAGCGTGTTGATCTGCACGAGCTTGGCTTGTTCGGCGTCTTTGACGTTATCGGAATGGCAAACGGCCTTCTTGCCCTTGTGGGCGAGCTTCATGATCTGCTCCTGCGTGAGATTGCCGCGCGTTTCAAGGATGTCCTGGCCAACCGATGAAATGCCGGGAGACGGCATGGCGACTTTGGCGGGCTGAGATTCCTCGGCTTTGCCGGAATAGAAATCGGTGATTTCCTTGCTGATGCGCACCGAGCACCAGTCGTGGCCGCACATGGCGCAGAAATCCGTATCGACTTCCAAATCCTCATCGTGATAAGCACGGGCCAAATCCGGGTCGAATGACAGGTCAAAATGTTTCTGCCAGTTGAGCGCCGCCCGGGCCTTGGTCAGCTCGTCATCACGGTCGCGCGTGTGCGGAATGCCCAGCGCCACATCGGCGGCATGGGCGGCTATCTTGTATGCCACGCAACCCTGCTTCACATCATCCTTTTTGGGCAGGCCAAGGTGTTCCTTGGGGGTCACATAGCACAACATCGCCGCCCCGTGATAGGCGGCGGAGGTCGCGCCGATGCAGCTCGTCATATGGTCATAACCGGGGAAAATGTCGGTCACCAATGGCCCCAGCACATAAAACGGCGCGCCATGACATAGCTTTCGCTGAAGTTTCATGTTGTATTCGATCTGATCGAACGGCACGTGGCCGGGCCCTTCGACCATGACCTGACAACCCTTGGCCCAGGCGCGTTCGGTGAGTTCGCCGAGCGTCGCCAGCTCGCGAAGCTGTGCTTCATCCGAGGCATCGGCCAATCCACCGGGGCGCAATCCATCGCCAAGGCTGAACGAGACATCGTATTCGCGCATGATGTCGCAAATATCGTCGAAGATTTCGTACATCGGGTTCTGCTTGTTGTGGTGGATCATCCACTTGGCGAGCAGGCTGCCGCCGCGCGATACGATGCCGATCAGCCGCTTGCGAACATAAGGCAAATGTTCCTTGAGGACGCCGGCGTGTATCGTGAAGTAATCGACGCCTTGTTTGGCCTGATTCTCCAGTTCCTTCAAAATCATGTCATACGTCAAATCTTCAACCTTGCGGCCGATGATCATCGAATAGATCGGAACGGTTCCGATGGGAACGGTGGCGTTTTGAATGATGGCCAAGCGCGTGGCGTTCAGATCGCCGCCGGTGCTGAGATCCATGACCGTGTCAGCCGCCCATTTCTCGGCCCATTTCAGCTTTTCGACTTCTTCATCACTGGACGACGACACGGGTGAAGCGCCCATGTTGGCATTGATCTTGGTCAGGCTGGCGCGACCGATGCACATCGGCTCAAGCTTGTATTTCAGGTGCACCTTATTGGCGGGAATGATCATCCGACCCGCGGCAAGCTCGACGCGAATCTGCTCGGCCGTCAGATGCGGCTCACGCAGGGCAACATGCTTCATCTCGGGTGTAATGATTCCGCTTCGCGCCGCTTCCAACTGGGTTTTGCACTGGCGATCGGATTCTTTGGCGAAATCCATCGCGGTGATATCTGAAACGCCGGGCATGCCGGGCGTATCGGGCGAGCTATAGCTGTAAGGCGTGCCCACCCTGCCGGCATTGGCAAACGAACCGGGGGTCGTCCCCTGACGATCGGTCGAGGGATTATCGCCCAGCGGCGGCAAAGCATGCGAACGACCCGAACTTATTTGAGGCGGCATGAATGACTCCTGCGAATTCAAATGAGTTTAGGAAGGTAACAGGGGTCATACAAGAGGCACCAGGAATTGCGGAAATTGGGTACTGGCGCGGTTTGATGTGACACGGCCTTTTCTTCAGGCCGTGCAGAGCGGAACGCGCCCGGCCAAACGCGCGGGATTCCGGCGCTTTATTGTTGTGCAACGTCAGGTTCATTGCGCAGGCGGCGCCGCATCGGCTGGAGGGGTCGCGGCGGCGTCTGGTTTTGGCGCATCCGCCGGTGCTGTTGTCGCATCGGCAGCGGGCGCGGTGGTTGCGGCATCGGCTGGCGCGGTCGCAGGGGCTGCTGCATCCGTTGGAGTGGCCGGCGTCTCAGCCGGTGCCGGCTCGCTGGCGGGCGCTGCTGGCTTGGGGATCGGGCCCAGTTCCGAAGGCATCACAGGGACGAGCGCCAGGTTGGCTTCTGCGGCGGTGTTGCGTTCCCGAGCAGCCGAGCCGATTCGGGTCAACGCCGTGGTTTCATCACCGCTCACGCGTGCCAATTGCGCCCATTCGTAAAATGTCAGCGCTCGACCAATTCGGGCCGAGACGCGCATTTCTTCAGGCGCGACGCCGTCAACAATGGCCGACAGCGCATCATCCGATGCTTTGTATGCGGCTTCGCCGTTGGCGATCGCGGTCTTGCGATCCTGTTCGAGTTCGCCAGCCGACAATGTCGCCGGCACGACCAAGCCGGCGTTACGCAAGCTCTTTTGCAACGAATCGCGCAAGCTGATCCGATCCGACAAACTTACCACTTCCGACGTGTATAGATCGCCAAGCGTCCTCTGAACCGAAGCCTGCTGAAGGCGATATTGCATCGGCTCCAGCACTTTGACCATATTCTTCCACGCATCGACTTCCGGTCGCTTGGCGTTGTTTGGGTCGGAAATTCTGGTTTTCAAATCAACGCCCATCTGGCTGGCGCTCGTGTACGCCTCATCGTAATACTTTGAGGCATTGGTGATGCTGGTGACGGCATCGGCACGCAATTTTTGTATTTCCTTGACCAGATTTTCGATCACGGAAGCTTTCTGGCTGATCGAGCCCGCGACGGCGGCGGCCGCCGCTGCCGCTTCATCGGGAGCGGCGGTGGCGCCCGAACCCAGAATGGCGGCGCTCAGCTTCTGATTGCTGGCTTCCTGTGAATCCAGTTCCTTCCATGCTTTTTCGATGGCGGCCAACTGATCGTTAAGCTGTGAAATAACATCACTGGCGGCAGTCTTTTGCCCCTGCGCCACGGCGAGCGCTGCGTTACGCTGCGCGATTTCGCTTTTCAACGTGTCAATCTGGACCGCGATATCACCGGCCTGCTTGCGAAGATCCGATGCATGCTTGAACGGCTCGATTGCCTTGTCACCTTTGAGCTGGTCGGACTGCGCCAGCGACTGCTCGGCTTCATCCATCAGGCGCGTTCGCTGCTGGGTCAAATTGGTGAGCTGCTCGTTTCGCTGGGTCAGTTCGCCCTGCAAGCGAGCGATTTCCTTGTTGGCGGCATCGAGGGTTGGAATGGTTGAATGATCGTGTGTAAACCACGCCGGTTTGTCAGCCCCGCCGGCGGCCTGTTCAATCCGGGCGGCGATGGCTTCGCGCGCGGGCTTGGGATCGTATTTGCGATAGCCGGCCACGCTCATGTTGCCGGCGCGAATCTGGTCGGCAAGCTGCGAGATTTCCCACAAAGTACGCGCCAACGTCACATCGGCGCGGCCGATCTTGGCGGCCGTATTGCGGCCCACCTCAAACTCCGCCTCGGCCAGCGCGGCCTTGGCCTGGGCGTGAACTCCGGGAGACGCATCGGTATTGCCGGCGGCTTCTTCCAGCTTGCTGTGTTCCTGGGCGGCGTCTTGCGACAGCGCGAATTGGCGCGCTTCGCTGAGATCGGACTGCACCTTTTTGTCCGCCTGGTGTTGCGAATCGTCGCATCCACCGACGAGCAACGCTGCCGCGATGATGGCGGACGCGAATGCCGGCTTGGAGCCATGGGTCATGGGAGTCTCTCCTGGGTGTGATTACAGCACGCCGACACGAGTGATATCACTGAAAAAAACCTGCCTGTTCGTCTAAAGGATTGTGCCGACGTGGATTGCGGAAGTCAAACCAATTACCGCGGGCTGACAAGCATGGTTTTTTGCCTGGATCGTGGGTGCAGGCAGGTGGCCTAAACAGGGCAGAGACGGTGCAGAAAGCGCCCATCTCAATCATTTTATGGCCAATAACGATTTTATTCGTTTGCTGCAAGGCTAATTGGCGTATGATAGATAGAGTTCGGGTTACCGGAGGTTTGCATGTCTGTTACGCTCGCTCCCGACAAGCCTTATCACACGGTCGGCCGTCAAATGACCAAGCTGATCGAACAGATCCAAAAAGGCTATTGCAATTTCGCTCCCGGGGAGGCTTGGGCGCCCAGTGTCAATTTGTATGAGACGGAGGCTTCCTATCTCGTTTGCGTCGATCTGGCAGGCGTAGAAAAAGACGAAATCGAGATCACCGTTCACGAACGGGCGTTAAATATTCGCGGCAAACGCGAAGTGCCTCGGCCCGGTCCGTACGATCAGCGCGTGCGAATTCACCTGATGGAAATCGACCATGGATCGTTTTCGCGCGAGGTCGAATTGCCCCACGACGTGCAGGAGGACCGAATTAACGCTCATTATACAAATGGCCTGCTCTGGATTGAGCTGCCCAAAACTTAACATTCCTTCTGCCGTACCCAATACTTATGGCTGATTCGGTAATTCTCGAGCGGAACGACACAGCGACCACTGTCCGCACGGGCGGCAATGGCCAGAAAACGATCATTCCCAACCTGCTGCCGATTCTGCCAATCCGCAGCCTGGTTGTTTTCCCGGGCACGGTCATTCCACTCAATGTCGGCCGGCAGAAAAGTAAAAATCTCCTCGATGAAGTCATGCCCGGCGACAAGATCGTTGGGGTAATCACCCAACGCAATCCCGACGTCGAAGACCCAACCCAAAACGACCTGTTCCCGATTGGCGTGGCGTGCACGATTCTCAAGCTTTTCAAGCTCCCGGACGGCAATCAATCGATCATCGTGCACGGGCTGACCCGCTTTCGGCTGGTGAAACTGGCGCAAAATGATCCGTTCACAGTCGGACAGATTGAAGTGGTCGAGGAAGTCTTTGAGCCGGGGAAATCGCTGGATGCATTGGTCGCTTCAGTTCGCCAGCAGGCGAATCGGGTCATTGAACTGTCGCCCAACACACCTGACGAGGCCGCGCAGGTGCTGGCGAGCATCACCAGCCCATCGGCGCTGGCCGATTTCCTTGCCGCCAATGTGCAGGCGGATGCGCCGGAAAAACAGACGATGCTCGAGGAACTCAATGTCGAGCAACGTCTAAAAATGATCAACGCGCGCCTGGCGACGCAACTCGATGTGCTGGAACTGCAGAATAAGATTCAATCGCAGGTCAAAGAAAATATCGATAAGAGCCAGCGTCGATACTATTTGCAGGAACAGCTCAAAGCCATTCGCAAGGAACTGGGTGAAACCGACGCCGGCGGCGGCAGCGAAATCGACACCCTCCGCCAGCGCCTGCTTGAAGCAAAACTTCCCGAACCGGTGATGAAGGAAGCCGACCGCGAACTCAGCCGGCTGGAATCGATTCCCAGCGCTTCGCCGGAATACGGGGTCATTCGCACGTATTTGCAAATTCTCTCGGAACTGCCCTGGTCCGCAGAGACCGAGGACAAGTTGGAATTGAACGAGGCCCAGAAGATCCTGGATCGCGATCATCACGATCTGGAAAAGGTCAAACGGCGTATTATCGAGTACCTCGCGGTGCGGAAACTTAAACCCGAAGGCGGCGGAGCGATCCTTTGCTTTGCCGGACCACCCGGCGTGGGTAAGACCTCACTCGGCAAGAGCATTGCCGAAGCAATGGGCCGCAAGTTCATTCGCGTGGCCCTCGGTGGTGTGCGCGATGAAGCGGACATTCGCGGGCACCGGCGAACCTATATCGGTTCGATGCCCGGGCGAATCATCGCGGAGCTTCGAAAGGCTGGCACGCGAAACCCGGTCATGATGCTTGACGAAATCGACAAGCTCGGCTCGGATTTCCGAGGCGACCCCGCATCCGCCATGCTTGAGGTGCTCGATCCGGCACAGAACAGCACTTTCACCGATCATTACCTCGATGTGCCGTTTGATTTGAGCAAGGTGCTGTTCATCGCCACCGCCAACACGCTGGACACCGTTCCGCCTGCGCTGCGCGACCGCCTCGAAGTCATTGAAATTCCGGGCTATACCAACAGCGACAAACTGCACATCGCCAAGGAATATCTGGTTCCAAGGCAACTTGATGCAACCGGGCTAAGCCGCAAACAGGCGAAATATACCGATGAAGCGCTGAAACAAATCATCGAGCGATATACCCGCGAAGCCGGCGTGCGAAATCTGGAACGGAGTATCGGCGCCGTCGCCCGCGCCATTGCCGCTCAAATTATCGGCGGGAAATGCGAGCGCGTGACGGTCGATCGCGCTTATGTCGCGACGGTTTTGGGCCCTGAACGTTTCGAGCCGGAGCTTGCACAACGCACGCGCGTGCCGGGCGTGGCGACTGGAATGGCCTATACCCCCTTCGGCGGGGAAATCCTGTTCATCGAAGCCACCCGCATGCCGGGCAAGGGAGGCATCATCCTCACCGGACAAATCGGCGATGTAATGAAGGAATCCGCCACCGCCGCGTTCAGCTTGATTCGTTCGCATACCGAGGATTTCGGCATTAATCCGAAACTGATGACCGATTGCGATTTCCACATTCACGTTCCCGCCGGCGCGGTCCCCAAGGACGGCCCTAGCGCCGGCGTGGCGATGTTTACCGCGCTCGCGTCTCTGCTGCTCAATCGAGCCGTAAAACCCGACCTCGCCATGACCGGCGAGATCACGTTACGCGGCCTGGTTCTTCCCATCGGCGGACTAAAGGAAAAAACCCTGGCCGCCAAACGCGCGGGGATCAAGCAAGTGATTGTCCCCAAGCGCAACGAAAAGGACATGCCAGAAATCCCGCCTGAAGTGCGCGATACGATCAAATTTCATTTCGTTTCCAACATCGACGAAGTGCTGAAAATTGCCCTCACCGAAGCCAAGTCGAAAAAGAAAGCGGCCTCGTGCTAGATCCAATGCGGTCCGCTGGAATGAACTCATGATTCAATCGGCTCTTACGCGCGCGATCAAGCAGGCAATGGCGATGGACTTCGCGAAAACCGCGACGTTGTTCGCAACATTCTGGCGGAAATGCTGGAAGATATTGCAATGGGAAACGCTTATTTGATCCTCCAAATGATGGCCAGAAATAGAGTTAGAAGCTTTTCGATTATCGGACATGGGAGCAGACTTCAGTTTTGCTTGACAAGCGTCAACAAGAGAGGCATATTATGTCGATGAGTAGGCCGAGGCATCCGAAATCGGCTATAGAAGCAGCCGTTAAATATGCTGAAGCCCTTGGTTGGACGGTATATATGTCAAACGGTCATGCGTGGGGACATCTGTATTGCCCGCAACACTCGCGCGATGGATGCAAAATTGGAATTTGGTCCACGCCTAGAAATCCGGACAATCACGCTCGCCATATACGGAACCGGGTGGATAGTTGTCCTCATAAGAAGACCGTAAGCGATAAAGAGCCCTCATTACAATGAACAACAACACCAGCGAATTTGATTTTGCACTAGTAATTGCAGGGGTTCCCGATTTAACCCAGCAGGTGCAGGATGCGCTTTTTGAAAGTGGTTGCGATGATGCAACATTCAGCATCCAGTATGGCAATCTTTATGCCGAGTTTTCTCGTACCGCCAGTACTTTGCAGGAAGCTATCTTGAGCGCAATTCACGACGTGCGGAATGCAAACATCGGAGCTGAGGTTGTGTGTGTCGATAAGTGCGACCTAGTAACTCAATCCGAAATCGCTCGGCGAACCAATCGCTCTCGTCAAATGATTCATCAGTACATCACTGGTGAGCGCGGTCCGGGGAATTTCCCGCCGCCAGAATGCTATCTCAGTGATGATGATGTGCCATTATGGCGATGGTGTGCGGTCAGTTATTGGTTGGCTAACAACAATCTTATTCGTCGTGAAGAAGGTTGGAATGCGGCGGTCGTTGCTGCGATTAATAACTGGCTGGAACGTGAACGACAAAAAGCTCGCAATCCAGAGTTAATAAAAGAAATTGCCGCAGCACTTTAATTTCCGGGCTTCCCCGTTTGGCGTTTCCCCGCTTCCACCCCGCCTCAAACGCCGCCCTAAGCAGCGCCATACCTTTAGCATCGAACCTTGCCGACTCCGGCGGACCATGCTTGCCATACTGCTTCCAGATTGGCTGGCATTTGTCCTGATTGGCCGTGGATTCACCCCTCACGCGGGCGGCCAGGCTGATTGACGTCGGGCTTCTTTTTTGCTCATGCCGTGATTCTACCCGAAATGGCGCTTGGGGCGGGATCGGGCAAGGTATACCATTACCGGCATGGGATATCGATATCGACAATTCTATTTTGGGAGGACGACCATGCGCTTCAATCAATTTGATCCATACGTGCGATTTTGGGCGGCTCTTCTTTTCGCGTTTCTCGTCCCCGGCCACGGCGTTGCAGCACCTGAACCGTCCAAGCCCGCGCCGATCATCACGATCATTCGATTGGATGGCACATCCGTTCGCGGCACGGTCACTTCGATGGGGCCCATCATAATTGCGTTTCAGCCGGCACCCAAGCCAAATCAGCCGGCGGGCACAAAACTTGACCCGATCAATCTGCCGTGGGCATCTGTTCGCAGCATTTCCAACGGCATGACGCACGCAAAGTTCATGCAGCAGTTCAAACTCGAACACGCCGGCCAACTTTGCGAAACCTGCAAAGGCGAAGGCAGTTCCTTCTGCTCCACCTGCAAAGGCACGGGGCACGATCCCACCAAACTTACCGATTGCAAGGTCTGTCACGGCGAATTGCTCGTCGATTGCAAGGGGCCCAAGTGCGACCATGGCCAGATTCCCTGCCCCAGTCCATGCCTGAAGTTCTCCGAAGGCGAATGGATCAAGCGGGACGACTTGCGTGTCCGCATTTGGCGATTTGGAAATTCCTATGCATGGATCAGCGAACATCACCTGGGCAATATGGTGACCTTTGATTCCAAAACCCATGTCATCAACGATGCCGGCAAATGTCCGCTTTGCGGAGGCACGACTCACATTGATTGCCCGGTTTGTCACGGCTCGGGCAAATCCCCCTGCCCGACGTGCGCTGCGCGCACGAACGTCCCGGCTTGCAATGACTGTGACCATGGCTTGGTAGCCTGCAAAACGTGCTCAGGAAGCGGACTGAAAAAGGATGGAGTATGAATCATCCGTTCACGTCCAACCGGAAAAGGACCTGACATGCCTCAAGCATCGATTGTTTTCCTGTTCGACATCGACAACACGCTGCTGGACAACGACCGCGTCGTGAGCGATTTGCGGAATTACCTCGATTGCTTTGGTCCGCAGGCGAAGGATCGATATTTTTCGCTTTTCGAGGAACTGCGCGATCAGCTCGGATACGCCGATTATCTGGGCGCACTTCAGCGCTATCGAGTGGAGAACCCCACCGATGCCCGGCTTTTGAAAATGTCGTCGTTTCTTGTGGACTACCCGTTTGCCAACCGCCTTTATCCCAATTCGCTCGATGCCATTGCTCACGTCAAACAATGGGGCAAAGCGGTGGTATTGTCAGATGGCGACGTGGTTTTTCAGCCGCGCAAAGCCGAGCGATCGGGCATCGCCGAGGCGGTCGATGGAAACGTGCTGATTTACATCCACAAGGAACAGATGCTTGCCGATGTAATGTCGAAATACCCGGCCGATCATTATGTACTGGTGGATGACAAGGTGCGAATCCTGTCGGCCATCAAAGAAGCGTGGGGTAATAAGCTGACCACGATCTTTCCAAGACAAGGCCATTACGCGCTGGACGAGAAATCCGTGCGGTCTTACCCGATGCCGGACATCACGATTGACCGGATAGGCCGGATTCTCGATCTGGACCTTAATACCATATTGAACGCAGCCCTTCCAAGGAGATCCTGATGCAACTGAGATATGCGCTGGCGATGTTGTGCACCATCGGCGGGATTACTTTTGCAATCGCCCAGCAGCAACCCCCGCTATTGCCACCGGGCCTGCCGCCCGCGCCGGCAACTGGGCCCATGCTTTGCAAGGGAAATTATCTGACGCCGGAGCAAGGTAAGGCCGTCCTCGAATTTGATCTGGCGAATTTCGCAACAACCCGCGCGGCGTGGGAAGCGCACGCCAATGTGATTCGCAAACAGATTCAGGACGGCATGGGACTATCGCCATTGCCCAAACACGGCCCGCTCAACGGCATCGTTCACAGCCTGCGCCGGCACGATGGCTACACCGTGGAAAACGTCGCGTTTGAATCAATCCCCGGCTTCTACGCAACCGGAAATCTTTACCGGCCGACCACCGGCCAGCCGCCCTTTCCAGTGATTCTCAGCACGCATGGACACGGCAACGCCGCAAACCTGGACGGGCACCCTCGTTTCAGCGAATCCATGCAGGATCGCTGCGCGTCACTGGCGCGAATGGGCGCGATTGTGTTGTCCATCGATATGTTTGGCTGGGGAGATTCACTCAAGCAAGTGACTTATCAGGATCATCTTTCCACGCTGGCCATGCCGATGCAGCTTTGGGACAACATTCGGGCGATTGATTTTCTGACCTCGCTGGACGGAGTCGATCCCAAGCGAATTGCCGTCACCGGCGAATCGGGCGGTGGCACGCAGGCGTTTCTGCTGACCGCCCTCGAGCCGCGCATCACCGTCAGCGTTCCGGTCGTCATGGTTTCATCCTATTTCTTTGGCGGATGCGCCTGCGAAAGCGGCAGGCCGATCCATCGCAGCGAGGAAGCCTTCGCCAACAACACCGACGTGGCCGCTCTTGCGGCGCCCCGGCCCATACTTGTCGTCTCCGATGGCAAGGACTGGACGCAAAACGTTCCGCAGGTGGAATATCCGTTCCTCAAGAAAATCTACGCGCTCTATGACGCGGACGACCGTGTCGTCAATGTCCATCTGGCCAGTGAAGGTCACGACTACGGCCCATCCAAGCGCGATGCGATGTATCGATTCCTGGCCGATCAGTTTCATCTTGACCTGACGGCCGTGCGCAATGCCGCAGGCAATTTCGACGAATCTCACGTCACCGTCGAACCCGCCAGCGTCATGCGCGTATGGGATGCGGATCACCCCTTGCCCGCCAATGCGTTGCATAGCGGCGAAGCCGTCGCGGCGGCATTGAGAGAAGCGCAGCGATAGGAGACATGCGTCGCCAGCTCAGCCAGTTTTTGCCAGCGACTGAATCTGCCGCACCACGCCTGACAATGCGGGATCAGCCCCCTCTGCAAATCGCAACTGGTGTTGTTTGCCCTGATCGTCAACGGTCAATTCATATTGAAACCGGTCAGTCCCGCGCGAGGGCTGACCGGTCGTCGTCGAAACTTGTTTGGCCTGCTCCACCAGTTGATGAAGCGCATCGGCTTTATCGCGCGGCAGGGTGGATGTGTCCACCACCATGGGCGGAGGATTGATGTTGGCAAATCCACCCGTTCGACGAAGCGTTATTCGCAAGACCACTTCTCCGGTTGGGTGATTATAGGCGCAACTTTGCTTATCTCGCGCTGCGCGCCATCGGACGTTTGCGTTTGGCGCTCTCGAAAAGACCTCGCGACGCCGCGACGTTCAATCGCCCCGCTGCTTTTCCATTGCCGCCGGACGATGGCTTGATGACCTTCACCGTTCGCCAGGCCTGGGTGATCGCCTTGGCGAGACTGCTGTTTGCACCAGCCAAGTCGGCTGCCACCTTGATGGTCGCGTCCGCAGCCTCGGCAAAAGTGGATTGCTGATGGAGGCGAGTCGTCAGCGTTTGATACCAGACAGGCCCAACCGTTTGCCAGGAGTTGCCTTTCATTGCCTTGGCAGCCAGACAGAAGGCTCGATTGGGGATGCCGGAGTTGATGTGCACCCCGCCGTTGTCATCGCCGCCGCGGTAGAATCCGGTCATATCGGCAGGCTGCGGGTCCTGCCCGATGATCGGGTCGTTGTAGGCAGTGCCCGGGTTTTCCATCGATCGCAGTGCAGTGCCCTGGATATTGGGACGGAACAGTCCCGCGCCGATCAGCCAATCGGCTTGAAGCGCCGTCTGGTTCAACTGCCACTGCTTGATCATCGATCCGAAGACATCGGAGAACGATTCGTTGAGCGCCCCGGGTTCGCCCTGATATTCCAGAGCCGCGGTGTTTTCAGTCACGCCGTGCGTCAATTCGTGGCCGATGACATCGACGGCAATCGTGAACCGATTGAAAATCTGTTTATCGCCGTCGCCATAGACCATTTGCGTGCCATTCCAGAATGCATTGTCGTAATTCATTCCGTAGTGAACGGTGGAATCGAGCCGCATGCCATGATTATCGATGGAGTTGCGACTGAAGATTTTCTGGTAGAAGTCGTAGGTTGCGCCCGAACCGTCGTAGGCTTCATTGACGGCCACATCCCCGCTGGCGGGATCACCTTCTTTTCGAACCGGCGCACCGGGCAATGTCTCGGTATTGCGGGCATCGTAGATGGTCCGCTGCTTCGTTCCCGCCGGCGCCATCGTCATGATTCCGCCCAGCGCTTCGCGCCGGCCTCGAAAATGCGCCGACAGAATCAACGTCCGCAAAGCCCACTGCACCTGTGACGCGTTGCCGCTGCGCGCCAGATGCTCCAGCATGTGCGGCGGCACGATACAACAGATGGGCAGACGATCAGCCTTCCCATTCGAGCAACGACACGACGATGCGCCTTGAATGTGTCTCATGGAAAATCCCTTTCGTAGCAAAATGCGTTGGCCCCGTACGCGTGCCTATGAAATGGCACAGATGTGGAGCAGCTTAAACCGCATTGGCCCTTTGGCTATTACCCTATTTAGGTGATGGCGCGCGGAATCGGCGCGAGCGTGAATCGCGCCGATTGACGCTTGAAGGATTTGTCTTACATCATCGGCTTGACGCCAGGCACATTGACAAGGCTATTCATGTAGATTTCAAGATTTGTGTATCCGCTTTTATCGAGTTTGTTACCGTCAGCCGCGTCGTTCGGATTCAAGCCATGGACGGATTCCCACGCATCGGGGATGCCGTCGTTGTCGGTGTCCTTCGGAGCCGGTCCTCCCTTGATCTCGCTCAGGCCGCCCGCATCGGCTTCCTTATCGATAATCTTGCCTTTTTTGCCCAGCGATTTGACCTCGTCGATCAAGCGGAGATCGACGGCATCACGATGCAGCGAACAACCGACCGAGGCGACCACTTTTTCATACGCCTTCTCTGCTGAATCCACGGTCACGGGAATCGCCGGGTTGCCCCATAGTGCAGGTACAAAAGTAGGGGCATCCTTGTTATCGTTGTAATCGGCCTCGACCACCGGCACGCCATTTAGCACACCGTCTTTATTCTGATCGACCAGGTTGCCGCTGCTATAGACATGGTCGGTCTTGGTGAAGAACCCGACCGCCTGCTTATTCGACGCCGGTCCGGCGATGAAATAATTATTGATCACATCGAGTTGGTGATCCGCCGCGGAGTGCCCGCCCACCAGGCCGGTGATCTGCCAGTTGTAGACGACGTTGTTGATGTACTGGATCGTTCCCTTGGCCTTGGGATTACGGCTATGGAGGCTTTGCCAGAGGGTGTGGCTGATTGTGACATGTTCCACGGTGTCAATCAGCGCGCCGAACCGCTGCGGATCGAGCCCTTCGCCCATCATGCAATATTGCAGCGTCAGATTTTTCGTGCCGACGGTAAAACCAATGCAATCCCATCGGCCCCACTGAATCGAACAATGGTCGAAGATCATGTCGCTGCCCGATGAAACGCGAATCGAACAATTGCCGCGGGCGCCGCCGATGCCCTGTCGAATGCGAATGTAACGAACGATGACGTTGTGATGGTTGCTCAGCGTCAATTCGTTTCCGTACAAGCAGATGCCTTCGCCCGGGGCGGTTTGGCCGGCAATGGTGATGTTGTCGTTCACCACGATGTTCTTTTCCATCTTGATGACGCCGCCCACATCAAAAACGACCGTGCGATTGGGCTTGCTGACGGCATCGCGAAACGAGCCCGGGCCGTTGTCGTTGAGATTGGTGACGTGATAGACTTCCCCGCCGCGTCCGCCGGTGACTGTAGCTCCAAACCCTTCTGCCCCCGGGAACGCCGGCAGCGGTGCGGGATCAGCCGCCCGTGCTGTTCCGACACAAATCCCCAATATCGCGCCCGCCAGAACCGTCCACTTCGATCGCATGATGGTGTTACTCCGTGTTTGAACTTAACCGTCCGTCCCACTACCTACTTCCGCGACAATACAACGTTGAAAACGATTGATCTAAGCACTCCGCCAAACCGATGCATCCCTTGTTTTTGCTTGTTTTCGCCGCTGCGGTGCTTAGACTTCGCTGTTCATGGCCCAGTTCAACAACATTCTCGGCAGCACGCCCTCACCGGTCACCAATGCGCCCTTCATTGTGCAGGACGTTGAAAAATTCACCGTGATCGAGTTTCGGACCACCTCGCTCATGGATGCCGCCGAGCTGGAGAAGATCGGCCAAAGCCTTTACCGGCTGGTGGACGAGGAAGACCGACGACGAGTCATCATGGATTTTGAGAAAGTGCAATACCTCTCATCCCAAGCCATCGGCATCATTCTGACCATGAATAAAAAGCTGGGTGCCCTGAAAAACAGCAAACTCATCCTCTGCGGCATCGGGCCCAAACTTCAGGAGCTGTTGAAAATCACTCGATTGGATCGACTCCTCACGATTAAGCCGACTCAGCGCGAGGCGCTGAAGGTCGTCTAAGAATCCGGTCGCGAGCGACCGGGCTAAAAAAGAGTTGGGAAACCAGATCCTCTCCTTGTCCCCCTGTCTCCTTGTCCCCCCATCCCCGGTCTGATTTGTTACAATCTCGCGAATGCTTCTCGCTACATTCGACTTCTGGGACAATTCAATCCGCACGTGGGCTGTTTCACTCGGCTGGCCGGGGGAGGGATTTCTCCGGCTGATTCTCGCAGCTATTGCAGGCGGGCTGGTGGGAATCGAACGTGAAGTTCGCGGTCGCCAGGCGGGGTTTCGAACCAATATGCTTGTTGGCATCGGAAGCGCCCTCAGCATGGTGGTGGCCACTCAATTCGCGCTTTATCCGTGGCAAAAGCAGCCCAACGTTAACATCAATATTGATCCCGCCCGATTGGCCTACGCAATCATGGTCGGTATCGGTTTTTTAGGCGCGGGCACGATCGTTCATTCGCAGGGAGCGATTCGCGGACTCACCACTGCGGCGGGCCTGTGGTGTGTGGCCGCCATCGGCATGGCGCTGGGGTCGGGCATTTACGTGATCTCGTTTTTTGCAACGATCATGGTGCTGCTGGCGCTGTGGTTTCTCGATTATGTCGAAGAAATAGTTCCCAAAATGCAATACCGCACGATCAGCGTGCGAACCGAATATCATCCGGGCTGCCTGACGGCAACCGTTGAGCATTTCAAAAAATTTGGCTTGGACGTCATCGATGCGGATTTCCATCGCATTGCCGACGCGGCTTACGCGGACATCAACCTGTACGTCGGGTTTTCCCGTATCCATCTTTATTATTCCATGGAAAGCCAGCTTGAATCGGACCCGAAATATCAGCTGCTTTCCATGCGCGATGAATAGAGATGTGTTTGAATGATGGAAGCGGAAGTTTGAGGTTGTGTTATAATCAGGGTGGTCTGACCAAGGACAACAAATGCGAGCCCTCTTCGGAATCGGCGGCGTGCTCATCACCATCGGCGTCATCGTCTGGATCATGGGAAACGGCAGCCTCGAACATGATCAGAACGTCTTGAAAGTCCGTGAAAACGCCCAGCAGCAGGTCAGCCAGATCGCCGGTCGGGATGCCGCTACCGGCGGCAGCGCGATGAACTCCGCTGAACTTGAAGGCATGACCACCAACGGCAAGCTCAGCGGCATCCTGGTCAACAAGGTCGTGCCCGGCGGCGCTTACGAAAACTATTTCGGACTCAAACGCAATGACACAATCATTGCTGTGGAATCTCAAGCATTCAAAACCAATGTTCGTGACATTGTCACCGAGGAAGACGCCAAGATTCAGGTAATGGAAGCCTTTCAGAAGCAGGGATACGTTTACGTGATGCGCGACGGCAAGGAATTGAAACTGCCGGTTGAAACTCCGGGCCAGAAGAAGACCGACATCAATTCAACGCTCGATCAACTGAAAAGTATGGGGCGGTGAGATTGTCCCCCGGTTAGTCGCCGCCCACGCCTGCCTCCGCGACCGGCGCGACCTGCTCCGGGAGAATCTACTACGGGATCCATCTTAAAGCGGGAAATACGAATCAGATTTTTTGAGTTTTGCCACTGAAGAACCATTTCATCCTCATTGATCTGCCCATTCCATACCAATTCGGTAATGTTCACATCCCATGCCCCCTTAATGACTTTGGTCATCTGGGCAATCATCTGGCTGCCGCGAATTTTTCCTTCCAGATGAAGAATCCCACGCGCGCCGTTTTTGCCAAGGTCATATTCCAGGGCGAAATCCTCGCCGCTGCGTTCCAGCACTTTCAACTCGGCTGGTACAGTTTGCGCCTGCGGTGTATTCGGCTGGCGCTCATCCCCTTCCTGCGTGCCAGTCCAATGACTGTTTTTAGGAAGCAGGTCCTTGGCGGGTGCATCAGCCGCAAATATCCAGGTCTTTTGCAGAATCAATCCCAATATGATCGCAGACAGGATGTATGGGCCGACCCGCATGCCTTGCTCCTTGTAAAATCCTAACCCGAAATGACCATCGCAAGAGGCTTATTGTAGCTGATCCCTCATGGCCGTACATAAGACGTTATGGACGGTTGATCTCGATCTGCCGGGTGACGGTTTCCAGGCAGGCAGACTCATCGCAGGCCTGATATTTCAGCGAGATTTGTACTTTTCCCGCTGGGTGATCGGCAAGCCGAATCTTGATGACCGCTTGCCCGCGATACGTATCGCCATGCGGATATGCAATTTCCGCAACGCGAGCATCTTGAACACGAACTTCCGTACCGACCAGGCCGGCAGTCGATGGCTCATGCCCATTGATATGAAACGGCGGCAGAATGTTGAGCGTTAATTCCACCTCGGTTTCGCCCAGCCAACGTATTTCCACACGCACAACCCGCTCGGCCAATTCCCTGGGGGACAGCGGACGATCCATTTCGGATTGCTGCGATCCATTAACCAAAATCGGACCCTGCTCGCGCACACATCGCATCGCCGCCTGCACCATGGCGCTCATGCCTTCCCCCTGCTGCTGAAGCTGCGACACAAAAATGCCGATTGTTTTTCGCGCCGTCCTCTCATGGCCCAGATCAAGCATGCACATCGTGGCGACCGCATTGCCGCTGGGCAGCGGACTGTCGCTGGCGACTTTCTGCCGCACGACCAAATCAGCAGCGCCGGCTTCAGTAAAGAAAAAGCCGCCCGATTCATCGCCAAACTTCCTGACCATCACTTCCGCCAATTCATTCGCCTGGTCCTTCCAGTCCAGCGCGAGCAGAGCTTGAACCATGAATGCATAGTCATCCAGAAATCCTGCATACTTGGCTTGTCCATCCCGGCTTGTTCGATAAAGGGCGCCATCGGGAGTTTTGTGGTGATCGAGTAGAAGACGCGCTGCCTGTGAGGCAGCGGCCAGGTAGCGTTCTTCCTTCAATAGATTTCCCGCATGCGCCAAGGAGCGAATCATCAGGGCATTCCAACTGGTGATGATCTTCGTATCGAGCAGCGGCTGCTTCTTCTTTCGCCGAGCCTCATACAACTTCCGGCGTATTGCAACCGTTCGCGGATCATCTTCCATGGCTGGTCCATCGGGAAGATAAAGCACATTTTTATCCGGCTGTCCCGAGCCATGATGCGGATCGGCAAAGTTCGGACCGCGATCCAATCCATACACTTTTGAAAAAAGGTCTGCTTCTTCCCTGCTCAGGATTTGTTTGACTTGATCGGCGGTCCAGACATAGGGCTCGCCTTCCATCGCATCGACTTCAGCATCGAAGGCCGTGTAAAACGCGCCATCGTGGCTGGTCATTTCGCGAAGCACAAAATCGAAAATGCCGCGTGCGACTTTGGCATATCGCGGCTCATCGAACTGCCGCGAAGCTTCGGTATAGATCCAGCCAAGCATCGCGTTGTCATACAGCATGATCTCAAAATGCGGCACGAGCCAATGGGCATCGGTCGAGTAGCGATGAAATCCGCCTCCCAGGTGATCGCGAATGCCGCCGTTGGCCATGGCGTCCAGGGAATTTTTGATTTGCGATTTGCGATTTTTGATTTGGGATTTTTCAGTGAGCAGAAGTTCCAAGAGCGTTTCTCGCGGGAATTTAGGGGCGGAGCCGAACCCGCCGTTGACCGGGTCGTAATCGGAGGTGCTGCGGGCGATCAGGTTTTCCACGAAATGGGTGTCAATCGTAATCTCTCGCGATGGCGCAAGCGGTTGAGCCAATTGTTTGAGAATATTCAGAATCTGGTCGGCGCTTTTATTGACATCCTCGCGACGGTTGCGGTAGGCATCTTCGATGGCTTTGAGAAGCGTGACAAAACCGGGGCGGCCATGCGAATCGGCCGGCGGGAAATATGTGCCGCCATAGAACGGCCGCAAATTAGGCAGTAAAAAGACGCTCATCGGCCAGCCGCCGTGATGCGTCAGCACCTGCACGGCCGTCATATACAACTGATCGACATCGGGCCTTTCCTCGCGATCGACCTTGATGTTGATGAATCGGTCATTCATCTCCTTTGCAATCGCTGGATTCTCAAACGATTGCCGCTCCATCACGTGACACCAGTAGCAGGTGCTGTAACCCACCGAAAGAAAGATCGGCTTGTTTTGCAAGCGCGCCGCCTCAAACGCCTCGGGGCCCCACGGATACCAATCCACCGGATTGTGGGCGTGCTGAAGCAAATACGGCGAGGTTTCGCGCGCCAGTCGATTTGAGTAACTCATCGCAAATCAGTCTATGCGGGCAAGGCTCATGCGGGTAGATTAAATGCCTGAATGATGTCGTTCCTGGCTGGAATTATCGGTTTGGTCGTCGGCGGGGTCATCGCCTACCTGCTGGCGGAAAGGCGATTTCGCGCGCAGCTATCGGAATCTCATCAAAAAATCGCCGTCGCCGAAGAAACCTTGCACCTGCGGCAGGAAGCAGAAGTCAAACTGCGTGAAACGTTTACGAGTCTTTCCGCCGACGCGCTGGCGAAAAATAACGAGGCATTTCTGAACCTCGCTCGCGAAAAATTTGCCACGCTTTCCGCGGAAGCCACTGGCTCGCTCGATGAACGCAAAGCCCAGATCGAAGGCCTGCTCAAACCGATGCAGGAAGTGCTGAATCAATATCAAACTCGCCTGGGTGATATCGAAAAATCGCGGGTCGAATCCTACAGCATGCTTCGCGAGCAACTTGGCACACTGGCAGAAACGCAGCGAACACTGAACCTTCAGACCACCCAGCTTGTCAGCGCCCTTCGAAGACCGCATGCGCGAGGCCAATGGGGCGAAGTCGCGCTGCGGCGGCTGGTGGAATTGGCGGGAATGACCATGCGCTGTGATTTCGTCGAGCAGCATTCCGTCAACACAGAAGACAGCCGGCAGCGACCGGACATGATCGTCAATCTGCCCGGCAAACGGCAGATCATCATCGACTGCAAGGCCGTTCTCGATGGCTTTCTCGATGCAACGACCGCGCCAGACGAAGAAACCCGCCGCGCTCATATCGCCCGGCATTGCAAGCAGGTGCGCTCGCGGGCGATGGAGTTATCGACCAAGGCCTATTGGAGCCAGTTCCAGCAGTCGCCGGAATATGTGGTGATGTTCCTGCCCGGTGAAGCGTTTCTTTATGCCGCTGTCGAGCACGATGGGTCGCTGATCGAAGATTGCCTGAAGAATCGCGTGATCGTCGCCACGCCGACAACTTTGATCGCATTGCTCAAGGCCATCGAATTTGGCTGGCGGCAGGAACAGGTGGCCCACAATGCCGAGGAAGTTCGCAAGCTCGGCACGGAACTTTACGAAAGGCTGGTCATTCTCGCCAATCATTTCAGCAAGCTGGGATCGAGCATCGATCAATCGGTGAAGGTTTACAACGATCTGCTGGGTTCGCTGGAATCGCGCGTGCTGGTGACTGGCCGCAAGATGGGAGAGCTTGGCGCGAAATCGACGGGAGAATTGCCTGAATTGGAACCGATCGATCGTCAGACGCGGGAATTGTCCGCATCGCTGCGAAATGAAAGCGATCGCTGAACTGCCTGCCCCACTTCGGTCGGCACATAGTTTCCCATTGAAAGGATTACTTTGAATGCTTCTTCGGCGGAGATGTCAATCATCATGCATTTTTCGCGCGCGACGAAATACAGCCGGCCGCTGACCGGGTTCGGAGTCACAGGCACGAAAACGCAGAGAACACCTGCCCCGCCATCGACGGGTCGGCCGCTGGTGAAACCCAGTAAATTGGAAACGCCGGTCTCATCCGGGATCAACACGCAATGTGAAAACACCCCTTCCGTGCCGCCGGGGGTGATTGCGACATGTTTCCATGTTGTATAAAGCTGTCGCAATCCCGGCACGCGCACGAGCAGTGAATCGACCGCCCGAATCACCATCTTGCCGACCGACAATGTCGCCACGAGCCCGGCCAAATAGATGATCGAAAGGACCAGGATAATCCCCAGAAGCGGCATCGCCCGGCCAAAGAAATATTCGGAGATGACCCCGGTCCATTCATACAACTTGTAGATCAGAAAAACCGTGACCGCCAGCGGCACGACCGCAAATATGCCCGCCAGGAATGTGTTGCGAAGATGTGATTGCATCACGCGCATGTTCTGATCTGCCGACTATCTGATTAGGCCGCTCCATTGTAATGACGAATGACCAAACCAGAATAACGAATGAATGACGAAATCCGAATGACGAACGAGGCGGATGATTCAGTTCTCTTTTTCGTCATTCTGGTTTGGTGATTCGTCATTTCACAACCACCCGTTCTCACGCCACCATTTCACGTAGCGATCGATCCCGACATTTAGCGACACCTTGGGTTCGTAGCCAAGCAGTTGCCTGGCCTTGGTGATGTCGGCAATGTAGTGCGTCACTTCGCCGGCCTGCGTGGGCTGATCGTTGACCACAGCCGATCGCCCGACATTCTTCTCGATCAACTGCACGAGTTCGCCAAGGGTATGTCCTTCTCCATACGCGAGGTTAATCGTCTGATTCACGACCTTGCCGGACGCCAATCTATCAATGCCCGCCACAATACCGGCCACGCAATCATCAACATACGTGAAATCAAGCATCTTCTTGCGGCCAAACACCGTGATGCTCTCACCCTTGGCGATCTTCTTCACAAAGAGCGGAATCACGCGCTCCATGCGCTCCAGATCGTTGTCGTAGCGACCGTAGACATTGCTGAATCGAAAAACCAGGTGCGGCAGCTTATAGCAGCGCGAATAGCTGTAGAAAAACGCTTCGCCGGCAATCTTGCTCGCTGAATATGGGCTTTCCGCCACCACGAAGTCAGCGGCTGTTTCATCCGTTGAGATGCGTTGAATATCTCCATACACTTCGCGGCTTGATCCAAAGACGATCGGTGTTTTCAAATTTCTCGCCATCTCGATGGCCGCGAAGCTCATCTCTACGTTTTCCAGTGCTTTTTGCGGTTCTTTGACGAGCTGAAACACCTTCGCCCATGCCGCCAGATGAACGATGATGTCCGGCTTCCAAGGCGGCTGATAGTCGATCTGCTTTCGCGCGATTTTTACCAGGTCTATGATGTCGGTAGCGACCTGATTGGTCCACGCATTTTCCCGATGATCCAGCCCGCGTACCTCATCGCCGCGGCGATGGAGCGCGATTGCCAGATTGGTGCCGATCTGTCCGGAGGACCCCGTCACGAGGATCTTCATGGCGAGGATGGTCGAGGCGAACGCGATGCGCGTCAAGTGCCGAAATTAACGGAAACAATCGAAATATCAGATCGAATCAGGTCTTAACTAGGACAGAATTCCCCCAGAACGCCCACGGCGCTGCCGTGGGGTCTCGTGCACAAGTGATCTACTTCGCCATACGCATAAAAATGGAACTAAAAAGAATGTATTCTTCCGTGTAGCTGCAAGCCCAAGCGGCTTGACTCAATGTGGCCATTTTCATCGCGATGCTTATACTGATCGGAATCAACTGAGAAGCAAAATAATGTTGCCATCACCCCCTAAAAAAATCGTCCTTGCTTACAGCGGCGGGCTGGATACCTCCGTCATTCTTCCTTGGCTGAAAGAACGCTATCCCGGCGTGAAACTGGTCGCGTTTGCCGCGGAACTCGGGCAGGGAGATGAACTTAAAGGCATTGAAGACAAGGCCCGGAAGAGCGGCGCCGATGAAGTCGTTATCATGGATCTGCGCCAGGAGTTTGCCGAAAAGTATTGTTTCCCGATGCTGCGAGCCCACGCGATTTATGAGCAGGATTACTTGCTGGGCACGAGCATTGCCCGGCCTTTGATTGCCGCCAAGCAGGTTGAAGTTGCCAGACAAATCAATGCCGACAGCGTCGGCCACGGTGCCACCGGTAAAGGCAACGACCAGGTCCGTTTCGAACTGACCTACATGGCGCTTGGCCCGGACCTGAAGATCATCGCACCATGGAAAGATCCCAAGTTTGAACTGCGAGATCGCGAGAGCGCCGTGGATTACGCGCAGAAAAAAGGAATCCCGATCCCGGTCAGCAAAAAGAAGATTTATAGCCAGGACCGAAACCTCTGGCATATCAGTCACGAAGGCGCTGAGATTGAAAAACCCGAAGCCGAGCCAAATTGGGAAGCCTGTTTGACGATGGTCGTTCCGCCGGAGAAGGCGCCGGACCAGGCGGAGATCGTCGAAGTCGGCTTCGAAGCAGGCGTGCCTGTTTCAGTCAACGGATCGAAAATGTCCGGCGAGAAAATCATCGCCACGCTCAACCAAATTGGTGGAAAGCATGGGGTCGGCGTCGTCGTGCTCGCGGAAAACCGGCTGGTCGGCATGAAATCGCGCGGCGTGTACGAAACGCCGGGCGGCACCATTCTGTACGAAGCCCACAAAGCGCTTGAGCAGATTTGCATCGAACGTGAAACGCTGCATTACAAGCAACAAGTAGCCCTGAGGTATGCCGAACTGGTTTATTACGGACAGTGGTTTCATCCTCTCCGCGAAAGTTTGCAGGCGTTCATCGACCATACGAATGCAACGGTCACCGGCACGGTGAAGGTTCGGCTGTTCAAGGGCCGAGCCATGCAGGTCGGCGCGACCAGCCCGCATAGCCTGTACGACCCGCAGCTCGCCAGTTTCAGCATGGAGGGCTACGACGTCACTGCCGCACGCGGATTCATCGATCTGTTCGGCCTGCCAATGAAAGTGGCCAGCCAGAAGAAGCGTTGGTGACTGACTCGGGCGGTAATCCCATGATATCCGACACCGTTAAATCGATTCCGAAGGAATGGCTCGAAGAGTTCGAGGCCGCGTCGCGGCGGTCTCTCGAGACTCGCATGCGGTATTCCTTTATTCGTACATACAAGCCGGTGCTCGATGATGTGCCATTTCGAGCCTTTGAAACGATGGAAGAATATCGTCGGTGGTGCGAACAATCACTTCCAAAATGGTTGGGTTATGAGCGTGTTTGATTACAAGCAAGCTCAGGAAGTGCGCGATGCCTTCGCTCGCCATGGCGTCAGGTACTTATTCATTGGAAAGTCGGGCGCTATCTTGCTTGGATTTCCTGACACCACCCAGGATGCCGACCTTTATATGGCCAAGTCTTCTGAAAATGGGCTCAATGCAGTAGCAGCATTGAAAGAGCTCGGATTCGCAATCACGGATTCGCAAAAAGAAGAAATCACACGAGGCAAAGACTTCATTCAGATTAAGAATGGCCCATTTGATCTTGATCTGATTTTCGCCCCTGATGGAATTGAAGGATTTGAAGATGCATGGGCAAGGCACATCGATGTTGAAGGATTCCCTGTCTGCAATATCGACGACATTATCGCGAGCAAGCAGGCGGCACATCGGCGGAAAGACATTGAGAGTCTGCCTCGTTTAATCGGCTTCCGCGACTACTGGAAAAGCAGGCATTCATGACGGCACCCTCCATCCATCGTGAATCACGGCGACGGCTCGTGGCATGCAGCGAGATCGACCATCACGTCGCCGATCTCACGATGACTGCGTCGGCGGATGTGACGCTGCAGCGATTGCAGGACAAACTTGCGCAGGCCGATCAATGGCTGCCGATTGATGGCGATCCACGCCTGTCGCTGGGTACGCTGGTTGAGACCAATTCATCGGGGCCGTTACGGCTGGGATTTGGTGCCTGGCGCGACCTGCTGCTCGGGTCACAGTTCATAACCCAAAATGGCCAGCTCATTACCGCCGGCGGGCGGACTATGAAAAATGTCGCGGGCTACGATCTCACCAAGTTTGTCATCGGCCAGCATGGAGTGTTCGCAAAGGTCCAGACGATCACGACGAGGACATACAAGCGTCCCGCCGCGGCGCTGCTCGCCAGCTTTGCTGAATCGGATCAATTGACGGGTGAATTATTACCGACCCCCTGCCGGCCACACTGGTCGATGCTCGCGGATAACAAGCTTTATTGCGGCTACCTGGGCAACGAGCATGCCATCAACTTCTACGAATCGCAGGTTCGCCGGCGTGAACCCCGGGAAGTGAAACGACAATCATTGCAGGATGACATCGATTTTCGCGCCGCGCATTGGTTGCCCGAACGAACGAGCCTGACATTTCGAGCCGCCGTGCCTCCTTCGCGCATCCTGGAATTCGCCAAGCGCGCCGGCCTTTCGCAGTACGCAGCCGACGCGGCATTCGGAATCGTTGTCGGACCGTATAGCGAAACCGACAAATTTAATCTATGTCAAGCCGCCGATGCCGTCGGCGGAAAAGTATTCTTCGCCCAGGACGCGCAAAACTTTTACGGCGCGACCGGCCCGGAAATGGAACTTTTGAACCGGCTACAATCTGCCTTCAACGCATGAGTGCTTCTCCGCACAATCCTGCCATGCAGCTTGACCCGCGAACCTATGCCCGAGGCCGTTCGTGCGTGCACTGCGGGCTTTGCCTGCCGGCGTGTCCGACGTATACGCAAACCTTCAATGAAGCCGATTCCCCTCGCGGGCGCATTCAGCTGATGCTCGCCTTGTCCGATGGAGCAATTCAGCCGACCGAATCGGTCCGCAAACATCTCGACCTTTGCCTGGATTGTCGCGGCTGCGAAACCGCCTGCCCCAGCGGCGTGGTCTATCACGAATTGATCGAAGAAACCCGTGAAAAGCTCACAGCCAATCAAATTCCGACGTTTCAGGATCGGTTGATGCGATGGACGTTCTTTCACATCCTGGCCAAGCCCAGACGCCTCAAGCTTGCCATGGTTCCGGGCAGGATCGCCAAAGCATTGGGATTGTTTAAGTTCTTGCCGGCGTCACTTGCGAAGCTGGGACAAATGATTCCTTCCGGCGGCAGTTGGTGGCCGCGGTCCTTGCCGCGGATCGCCTCGGGCGGTGTTTCGCCCAGGGAAGTGGTCGGGTTCTTTCCAACATGCGTCGGCAGCGTCATGTACGACCAGGTCAACCGCAAGTCCGTCGAACTGCTTCAAGCCGCTGGCGTGACGGTCTCTACTCCAAACACTCAAGTCTGCTGCGGGGCGATTCATCTTCACAATGGCGATCAGGAAACCGCGATGAATCTCGCCCGTCAAAACATTCGCGCGTTTACATCGGGTGAACCGGTTGGCAG